>NZ_CP045542.1:600009-900014 GCF_009792315.1 Mycoplasma sp. NEAQ87857
GAATTTGTGAAATTAACTGAAACTTCACCTCATATTTTTCCACCAGTCATTACTATTTGAACTTCTTGTGGTAAAGCTTTAAATCTTTCACTACCTCAACCACCATAATCATGCACAACAAAAGGTAAGGTAGTTTTCATATCTGGATATTCATTAGCTTTTAATTCTTTCAATCAAGCTACAACATCTTCCAATAATTTCTTTTCTAAAGCTTGTGATGGAGAGTGAAAGTCATCAGCTAAGATTCCAATTTGTCTTACTCCTACATCAATTACTTGTTTAAATTTAGCTTTTAAAGCGATTAAACTTTGATCATAATTAGCATCAGTAATTATGTTTGATTTAAATGGATGAAGTGTATAAATATAACGAACTTTAGTTTCGTTTCCTGCTACAGCTATTGGTTTAATTTTATTTTCAATTTCTTCTACTGTATATAATTCTCTTCAACGATCAATATGTTTTGGATCGTCTTTAGGAGCATAGAAATATCCATTTAATTTAAAATAGCTCCCTCATTTCATATAGTTAATCCGATCTTGTACAGATCATGGATTACCATAATATCCTTCAATTACTCCTCTAGATTTAACATCTGCATAATCTTGAATTTTAAATTCACTAATTTTTAAACCTCTAAGTTGTTTAAAAATGTGATATAAGGATGTTAAACCATAAAAGGCTGCATCATTTTCTTTTGCATATAAAGTAATTACATTATCTTGGTTATCTAAAAGATAACTATCAGTTTTATCTAATAATCCTTCTTGGTATTCTATATTCTTTTCTTTAACATAATCATCAACAAAATTATCTCTGTTGTCTTTGGTTCCAATTAAAATATTTGTTTTATTCTTTACAATTCTTCTACTAGTTGTATAAGTGATATTTCTTAAGTTTAACGTTTCTTTAAAACGATTAATGGTTGCTTGATCAATTCCTTCTTCGATTACCACATTAATACTTGGTGTCATAATATAACTTTTTTCATTGTAAGTTATTTGGTGAGGTGTTGGATAAATTTCATATTTATCTACAGTTGATACTACTGGTTGGTTTAAGTTAGTGCTTGATTCATCACTTGCAGCACTAATACTAGCAAAACATCCTAAAGATCCAACTATAGATAAAATCGTTTTTATTTGTTTTGATATATTCATAATTCTCCTAAGTGTTAACAAAAACTAAGAACAAGTCAAATGTCCTTAGTTTTTAATTATAATTGATTATTCTAAAGTTTCACCTTTATGCTCAACGATTTGAGTGTTAAGCCCTTCAGCTTCAACTCCAACTATTGAGTGAATTGTAGTATCAGACATTCTAACAACACCAAAAACACCTGCTTTTTTAAGAGCTTGATCATCGACTTTTGTACCATCTTTTACGATGTATCTTAATCTAGTTGAACAGTTATTATATTCAACAATGTTGTCTCATCC
The DNA here is from genome assembly GCF_009792315.1 of Mycoplasma sp. NEAQ87857. Classification (NCBI taxonomy): domain Bacteria; kingdom Bacillati; phylum Mycoplasmatota; class Mollicutes; order Mycoplasmatales; family Mycoplasmataceae; genus Mycoplasma; species Mycoplasma sp. NEAQ87857. Next base: position 601,449 of record NZ_CP045542.1, read on the forward strand.
ACCATAAGCAAGAACAATTTGTTTTGCTTTTTGTGATAATCCTGATCCAGTTTCTTCATTTAATGGAGTTAATACACCATCATCTTCTTTTTCAGCTAGAATAACTCCATCTTTTCTACCTGGTGTACTTAAGTCTAATTTCTTAATCATTAATGTTCCTACAAAGAAGTATGTAAGACCACAAACAAGACCAATAGGAATAATTCATCCTGGGTTAGCAAATACTTTTGCAGCTCCAGTAAATCCTGATTCTCTAATAATTGCTAATGATTTATTAATACTTAATAAGTAGTCCATAGCTCCTGCTGAGAATCCGAATCCAATTTGAATTCCAAATAATCCTGTAATGAATGCAAAGATTCCAGTAAGGATAGCATGGACTAAGTATAATAATGGTGATACATAAACAAAGGCAAATTCAATAGGTTCTGTAATACCAGTTAAGAAGCTAATTACAGCTGCTGAACCAAATAACGCAAATACTCTTTTTCTTTGTTCTGTGTTTTCTGAAGTATATCAGAATGCACCAACTAATGCTGGTAATCCAAACATCATCATTGGGAAGAATCCTGCTTGGAATAATCCTCCAGGGTTACCTTTTGCAGCACCTTGTAAGAAGATAAAGATATCTCCATGAACTGCATCTCCAGCTTCGGTGTGGAATTCTCCTAATTGGAATCAGAATAAGTTGTTTGGAATGTGGTGTAATCCAAATGGAATTAATAATCTGTTAAAGAATCCATATCCACCCATAATTGTAGCTCTTAGAGCTAATGAACTAGGAACTGGTTTCCCATCAGCTCCAATTGTTGATGTAGCTTTAGACATAGATGAAGAGATAATGTAAATTACATATCCAATTCATGGGAAAATTAAAGCTCATAAAATTGAAAATACAATTGTTGTAATAATTGCTAATGCAGGAATTAATCTTCTTCCTGAGAAGAATCCTAAAACTTTAGGTAATTCTACATTTCAAGCTCTATTGTATACATATGCTACAAGAGAACCAATTAAGATCCCGTTTAACACGTTTTGTGCTAAAACAGCATTAAATTTAGATCCAAATAAGCTTTCAAATCCAAATTGAGCTAAAGTATAATTTGCTTTAACAGCAACAGTTTTAGTAGTTGCATTAACATCACCGAAGCTAAAGGCGATTTTTCCACCAACTACTTGATCTGGAGTAATATTAATTAATTTATCTCCATATGCTCCAATATTTGTTAAAAATTCTTTATTTTTATCAAATTCATTTGCGAATGTGTATATTACTTTATTATCAGTAGTAATTTTAAGCCCATCAATATTGCTTAAGTTCGCTGAAGAAATCACTGCAGTTTGAGCAGAACCTTTAGTGATTCCAAAATCTATTGAACCATAGTATAAATTTACTAATGGTCCCATTATTGCATAAAGCAACATAATGGCTACAAAACCAGCAAAAGCCGCTTCACCTCTACGTTCTTTAGTGAATCCAAATGCTAGTCCAATAGCGAATAATACTGGTAAGTTATCAAATACAATACCACCAGATTTTAAAATAATTGTTCCTACAATACTTGAAAAAGCTGTATTTCCAGGTATGTCTGATCCAATTCTTAGTAAAATAGCAGCAATTGGTAACACAGCAATAGGGAATAATAATGCTCCCCCAATTTTACCTAATTTAGCAATAAAGCGGTGTAATCCACTGTTATTTGCTTTTGATTTTTTAGTCATAACAGCAGTCATTATGCACCCCTTACTTTTGAGCTTTTCTTAAGAATAAAGCCATTTGTGATAACAGTTAACACAATGGCACTAAATAAAAAGATTGTCATTAATAAAGCCATAGATGCAATGAGATTAGCCCGCATTGCATCATGAGCTTTTTGAACCATTTTTAGTGCATCACCTTTTTCACTAAAGGTCATATTTGCACTTGATGGTACGAAAGCAGTTACTAAAACAGTAACCACCATAAGAACTACAAACATAAGTCACAAGAAAACATAAATTTTTTGTGCTATATGCATATTTTTTACATTTTTAATTAAACTATTCACTTTATTAGACATATTGCCTCTTATTTTTGGGGAATATTGGATTTTGTAAGTAAAAACTTACGGAATTATTCCCTCACAATAAATTATGTTCTTTTTTTTTTTTTTTTTTTGAGACCAAACCTCGAATATTGTTTTAAATATTCATAAAATAATACTTATTTAAAATTTTGAAAACCTCCATAATCTAATTTTTGTTTATTTTATGCAAAAAAGTGCTAAAAAAATATCGAACCGTTCCATATTTTTGAGTTTAACTATTTTTTAGCATCTTTTTTAGCACTTGATTAATCAAGTGCTAATTTAAAAAATAAGCATTTAATCCTATTCAATACACTTTCTTAAGTTAAAATCATTATCTTGATAAATCTTTTTTGCTTTAGTTAAATCAACCTTATTTTTAATCATAATAATAGCTAAAGGAATGTTTTGCTCTGCTTGATTATAGGTTGAATTAGCTAATTGATAATCACAATTTGTGATTTTGACTATCATATCAATACTTCTTTTTTGAAGTTTGATATTAATTGGAGTTAAATTAATCATATATTGATCATAAACTTTATTTAATTTAATAGCAGTAATTGAAGAAATGTTATTTAAAATAATTTTTTGTGCAGTAGCACTTTTTAATCTAGTTGAACCTAAAATCACTTCTTGGCCTACAGGTATAAAAATATATTTATCACAAACTTCAACACAACTACCATTATCAAAATTTGCAATTAAAGCTGTATAACCCTTAACTTCTTTAGCGTATGTTAAAAAACCTTTAACATATTTAGTATTTCCTGAAGCACTTAATCCAATTAATACATCTTTATTAGAAATATTATTTTTCTTAGCATCATTATATCCAAGTTCAAAATCATCTTCATAACCTTCAAGCGATTGCAAAATAGCTTGATCACCACCAGCCATCGAGTATTTAAATCAATTATTTTCGCCAAAAGTAGGTAACACATCTAAAGCATCAAGCATCCCAATTCTTCCACTAGTTCCAGCACCAATATAAAAAACTCTTCCACCTTGTTTGATTGATTCTACAATTTTATCTATTAATGATTCAAATTCCGCAGCTTTTTGTTGAATTATTTTAATTACTCCAGTATTAGAATTAGTAAAAATTTCAAATAATTCTTTAGTATCATAAGTATCTAATTTCATATTTCTCCTATCTTTTTAATGATATAAAGAATAATAAAGTTTTAACAATACAAAGTATTTTTATATGAAACTATTTCATATTTAAGAGCTTAAGATTCTTTAACAAAATAAAAAACAATAATAGAATTTAATTCTATTATTGTTTGCTTTAGTTAAATATTAAATATTTCTTTTGCTTTGTCTATACTAATAATTCGATTGCTTTTTTGAACTTTCTTTTTAACAATGTTTTTAATTGCAGTATCAACACTTTCTTTTAATAAATCCTTTGTTTTTATTCCTCTAAGTTCAAAAAATGCTAATGGTTCAGTATCTAATTTAACTCCCAAACCATAAAATACTGCAATAACGTGTTTACATAAAATAGTTCAATCAGGACAACTACATTTAACTCTCATATCATCTAATTGTGGTAAAAATCCTAATTTTGGATCATATAATTCTTTAGAAAAAGTATCATTAAACTTACCCTCTTCTAATTCAACTAAAGAATTAATATTTTCACTAATTAAATGTTTAATTTGATCAATTTTATCTTGCTCTAAAGTTGGTATTGTAATTAAAATTTTATATGGTCATCTAGCATTTCCGCTAACTCGAGCAAAAATTTCTCCAGCTTTTAATTCAAAGTGAATCACTTTACCTTTACGCATATAAGTTCTTGCACGAGTAAAACGTTTTTCATCATAATAATAAGAAGTTTTTAGTGAATTAATTCATTCTATAGCAGATCAAGAAGTAATAATTCTTCTTGATTCCACCACAATAGGAATACGAACTTTTTCTTTTTTAGTAATCATTTTTATCCAATCTTATTAAATTCAAAATTTCTTCATTAGTCATTTCAGTTAAATATTTGCTTCCTTCTATATTTAATAAATCTTGTGCTAATTCCATTTTTGATTCAATTAAATTATCAATTTTTTCTTCTATAGTACCTTGGGTAATTAATTTTCTTACTACTACATTTTTAGTTTGTCCAATTCTATATGTTCTATCTGTAGCTTGATTTTCCGCTGCGGGATTTCATCAACGATCAAAATGAATAACATGGTTAGCTGAAGTTAAGTTCAATCCTACTCCTGCAGCTTTTAAAGATAAAATCATATATGGAATATATTTATCATTGTTATTGAACTCATCTACAAGCTTACCTCTTTGTTTAATAGGTGTTTTACCATGAAGTATTAAACCTTCAGATTTAAATATTTGTTTTAAACACTCATTTAAAAGTGGTATAAACTCTGTATATTGTGTAAAAACTAGAACTTTTTCTTTTTTATTTGCAATAGTTTCACAAAGATTTTTAATATAAGTCATCTTACCACTATGACTTAATTTAAAATCATCATTTTTCCCTAAAAATAAATTAGGATGATTACAAATTTGTTTTAGTTTAGTTAAACTAGAAAATATAAGACCTGTTCTTGCTATACCAGATTTTCCTTCTATTTTTTCTTTTATTTCATCAACTATTTTTAAATATAATGCAGCTTGTTTAGGACTTAATTCCACTATATCTTTATATTCAATTTTTTCAGGTAAGTCACTAATAATTTTTTTATCAGTTTTTAATCTTCTTAAAACAAAAGCGTTAATTGTCTTTTTTAACCTTTCTAATAGTTCTAAATCTTCATCAGTTTTATGAATAAAACGTTTAAATTGAGTTAAATTACCTAATAAACCTGGATTAATAAAATCAAAAATTGATCATAAATCAACCAAATTATTTTCAATTGGTGTTCCAGTTAACGCAATTTGCATATTAGATTTCAAGTTTTTTATTGCTTTAGTTTGAATAGTGGTAGGATTTTTAATATTTTGTGCTTCATCTAAAATAACAATATCAAAATCTGTTTTAACTAGATTTTGAATTTTAGAAACCATACCATAAGTAGTTATATACAATAAAGTTTGATCATTGATGCTGTTTTCAAAATCATCATTATTGTCAGTTCTATGTAATATTTTAAAGCTTATATTTTTAGCAAATCGTTTAATTTCTGCTTTTCAGTTGCTTAATAATGATGCTGGAACTACTAATAAAACTTTTTTAATTTGTTTTTTTGATCTTAATTTATCTAAAAATGTTAAAACTTGTAAAGTTTTACCTAATCCCATATCATCAGCTAAACAAACACCTAGGTTTAATGAATGCATTTCCAACAATCACTCAACACCTTCTTTTTGATATTCTCTTAAATTAGCATTTATTGTTTTAGGAATCGAAGTATCTAGAGTTTTTTTATTCTTAGTAATAGTATTGTTTAATTTATCAAAGAATATTTTTACAATTTGTTGGTTGATTTTATCATCAAATTTGGTATTTGAATCTAAGGCAAATTGATTGCTAATTAATGATTTAACTGAAATAGTAGGATTTTTCTTTAGTTTTTTAATCGCTTCTAATAAGTCTTTAATTTGTTCTTTGTTAATTTCGACTCATTCATTTTTAAATCTAAATAACCCTTCATCTTGATCTAAAAGAGCATATAAATCATCCTCAGATAATTTTTGACCATTAATCTCAGCTTGAGGTACGAAATTAATAATATTGTCAATTGATAAGATGCTTTTTTCATCTTCTAATTTAATAGATAAACTTGGTTTAGGTCTTTGAGACTTACGTTTTCATCAATTAGGTACAACACAAACAATTCCATATTTTTCATACAAATCAACTTCTTTTAAAAATATTGATGCTTCTTTAATAGTTAATTTAATTGGACTAAATAACTCATTGCTTTCAACTAATGAGTTAATAAAATCTGATTCTTTAGAAATTTTAATAACTGTAGAAATTAATGATAGTAATTTCATTGTATCGTTTTTATATTCTTTAAAAGCTTTATTTAAAGGTGTATGATATGTCTTTTGATCTTGCTCTTTTTGAGCTGAATAAGTAGCTAAAAATGCAAAAGGATATTCTGGATCATTATATTCAGCTAAATGGAAAAATATTCTATCTGCAACATGTAAATTTGCATTTTTAGAATTTATATATTCTTCTACAGTACCTTGATATTCTTTACATTCTTGATTAAAAACTTTTAAAACTGAATATCATAAATTTTCAACTCATTGATAATTGATTTTACCTGAGTTTAAATCATGACCTCAAGGTACTAAATTATAAATATCAGTATATAAATCTTGTATCATTGGAATATCAACATTTCCTTTATTAATTTCAACTGATGGATCTTGAATAATTTTTTTAATCATCATTTGAAAGGTTTTACATAAAAATATAATTCCTGGACCATAAGGTATTTCTTTTGTAAAACTTAAGTTATATATAGTTAAAAATTTATTGTGCTCAAAATTATTTATAAATTTCTCTTCATCTAGAGAATATAAATTTTTAGTTTTTGTAAATTCTTTAGTATCAATTGAAAAATCTTGATCAGTAAAGAATATATCTAGTTTCTTTTTAGTCATACAATTAATAATATCGATAATGATTTAAATTTATAAAATAAATATCACTAATTAAATTTAATATGAAAAGTATTTCATAAATAATTAATAATACTAAGGTTTTTATAAACTTATTTTTTAATTAAATTCTTTATCATAACTATTGTTTATTCTTTAAATTAGCATTAATTACAAAAAATACTTACATTTATAAATAAGTGATGAAAAATAGTATTTTGCTATTTTAATTCTTTTAATTTAAGCCATTTAAAAAACTTAAAAAATAGTTTAAATATTTGTGCTCATATGATAAAATAAAGCACTTTTTGTGATAAAATAAAAAAACTATGGAAAACACAATGTACAACTCTCTTACACAAATCAAAAGTAAATATGATGAATTACAAAAACAATTAATGGAACCAGAAATTGTTTCAGATATCAAAAAATACACTAAGATCGTAAAAGAAATTAATAATATTAAAGATATTGCAGAATCATTTGAAAAATATTTAGAAGCAGAAGCTAACTTAAATAACGCTAAAGAAATGTTGGTTCTAGATAAAGATGAAGATATGCAAGCACTAGCAAAAAGTGAAATTCAAGAAGCTCAAGCTCAAATGGAAAAATTAACTGATGAATTAAAAATATTAATTCTTCCTAAAGATGAAAATGATGATAAAGACGTTATTGTTGAAATAAGAGGAGCTGCTGGTGGTGATGAAGCTAATATTTTTGCAGGTGATTTATTTAGAATGTATCAAAAATGATGTGCTCAAAATGATATGAAAGCAACTATTTTAGATTCTTCATCAGCTGAAGGTGGTGGATTTAGTTTAATCACTTTTTCAGTTAAAGGTGATAAACCATATTCAAAATTAAAATTTGAAAGTGGTGTTCATAGAGTTCAAAGAGTTCCAGTCACTGAAACTAAAGGTAGAGTTCATACTTCTACAGCTACAGTTACTGTAATGCCTGAATTAGATGATGATATTGAAATTGAAGTTAAACCAGATGACATTAGAGTTGATGTTTTCCGTTCAAGTGGAAATGGTGGACAATCAGTTAATACCACAGATTCAGCAGTTAGAATTACTCACTTTGCTACTGGTATTGTAGTATCTTGTCAAGAAGGAAAAAGTCAAATCCAAAACAAAGATATTGCAATGAGAATTTTAAAATCTAAATTATATGATCTAGAACTTGAAAAAAAACAAGCAGAAGAATCTGGATATAGAAAACTTGCAGGTAGTGGAGCAAGAAGTGAAAAAATTAGAACTTATAACTACCCTCAAGATAGAGTAACTGACCACAGAATTAGCTATTCAACCAGTTTATCTCCTGTTATGGAAGGTAAACTTAACCCAATAATTGATGCATTATTAGCAGAAGAACAAAACGAAAAAGTTAAAGCTGCAGGAATTTAATGCCTACTAAAGAAGATTTATTATTAGAAAAAAGGAGATATGGTCTAGATCAAACCATATCTCCTTTTGAATTAGAACAATTAAATATTGGTACTCCTGTACAAAAAATTATTGGATATGTTGAAATGGCAGATGTTGTTATTAATTTAGATCATAATGTATTAATTCCTAGATACGAAACTGAAGAATTAATATTAAAGGTTGTTAATGATATTAAAATTCAAGATAATTTAGATATTTTGGATTTATGTTGTGGTAGTGGATTTATTGGTTTAGCTATTAAAAAAGCTAAACCAAATTGTAATTTAATATTAAGCGACATTTCAAATGAAGCGATACTTCAGTCTCAAAAAAATGCTAAATTAAACCAATTAAAAGTAGATATTATAGAATCAGATTTATTTAATAATATTGAGCCTAATAGTTTAGATATTATAGTGTCAAATCCACCATATTTAGATGTAAGAGAACTTATAAGTGATTCGGTATTAAATTTTGAACCTCATTTAGCTTTATTTGCAGATGATCAAGGTTTATATTTTTATAAAAAAATTATTGAACAAGCTCCTAAATATTTAAAAAATCAAAAAGGACTTTTATATTTTGAAATTAATCCCTTACATTTAGAATATTGAGAAGATTTAGCAACCAAAATGGATTTAGAAATTATTAACGATATTGCTAATTTAGCTAGAATTGTAAAAATAAAATTTAAATAATTTAAATATTACTTTGCAGTAATATTTTTTATTTTATAATTTGTACATTACTGTACAGTAATATTACAAAGGAGAAATATGTCTAAATATTTAAAACTTTTATTTTCATTAATAGCTAGGAAAAAGCTAAATTACTTTATTTGAACTATTAATTTAATTTTTGTATTAAGTTATAGTTTGTCATTTAAGTATGTTAATCATGATTTTGATTACAATACTTTATTTTTAATACTAATCACTTTTGAAATATTTATTACAATCTTGTATTCTTCACTGATTGCATTGTATTTATTCAAAGGATTAAGTTATGAAGGAATAGATTTATTAGTCTTTAGTAAACCTATTTCTAGAAAGAAAATCATTTTAGCTAAATTAATTACTTTGATGATAGTAGCTAGTTTATGAAGCTTGTTTTCTTTAATATTAAATATTATTGCCTTAGCATTATTTAAATTATTTGATCAAATTTTATTAATTAGTTTTATCTCATTAATTAGCTTCTTTATGGCATTTATGTTTTTTGGAAATATTAGTGCTATTTTAAGTTATAAACTAAGCTCAAAATTAGCTCTATCAATCAATTTATTAACTAGTATCTCATTAGTAGCTGCAGGAGTTAGTGTTAATATTAATACCACTTCAACAGTAAATCATTTTGCTAAGTTTTTAAATCAAAAATATAACTATAATCGCTCAGGAAATGTAGCCAACATTGAAAGTTTTTTTGTTAAAAATCAAAATAAACTATATTTAGTACCTAATGGTGTAGATAATAATGAGTTTTCTAATAAACAAAAAGAATTTATTGATTTTGCATACAATAACTCAAAACAAGCACCACAAACTATGCATATTTATAATTTTTTATCTTTACCTTATCAATTTATTGATAGTTTTAATGTTAAAAATTCAAATTTTATTAAACAAGAAAATAATTTAACAAATTATTTATACCAACCAAGAGATTTATCATTGCGTTATAGTTATAAAATTAATAAAAACAACCCATCATTAATTAAAACTATTGATAGCAATAAGTTATCAATAGTGCCGTTTTTATTAAAAAATAATTCTACTATTGCTAATCTTTTAGATTCAAAAATAATTTATGCAAGAGAAAATGCAAATAACTTTATTCAAGAATTTCCTGAAGATAAATTTGTCTTTGCTTCAAGTGATAATTTAATTGGTGAAATAGATTGAACTATTGTTAATCAAACTTTAGCAAATGACTTTTTTGATGAATATGCAAACAAATTATTTAACAAAATTAATCAAGAAATTAATAAAAGAAAGATTTATGATCAAGAATTAATTAAGCAATTAATATTAAAAACCATTACTACTATTTTAAATAATAAAGATGACCAAATAAATACTTATAGCGATCCATCTACTGCAGTATTTGATCAAAATGCTATTAAAAATAAAATTATTCAAACTTATACTCAAAGACAAATTTATTTATTTGCTAGTTTAATCTACTATTTATACTTTAATAATAATTATCCGATTTTATTAGATGCTATTTTATTTAATCCAAACAAAATGGATTATTCACCAATGGCATTTAATATTAAAATTGGTCAATATAACTATCAAATTGGTGGATATCAAAGTTATACTCCAATTCAAGAAGTTGATAAAAAAACTAATAAAGTAGTAACTAGATATAGTATTAAACCTAAAGATAATTATCTTTTTACTACCACTAAAGATTTATATAGTGTTGCAAGTGATAAACAAGTAACTAACATTGGATATTATTTTATTATTTGAATTATAGTTCTATCAATTTTAAGCACCATATCATATCAACTTTATTATAAAAAGGATTACAAATAATGACATACAGTTTAGAAATTAATAATTTAACTAAAATTTACAATAAGAAAAAGAATTCTGGTATTTTTGATTTAAATTTTAAAGTTAAAAAAGGTGATTTTCATGCTTTTATTGGTGAAAATGGAGCAGGAAAAACCACTACAATTAAATCAATTATTGGTGCATTAAGTAATATCGATGGTGAGATATTAATCGATGGAATTAATAATAAATTAATTGCTTCAAAGCAAAAATTAGCTTATGTTCCAGAAGTTATGTTATTTCCTGAAAATCTTACTACTTGAAACTATTTAACATTATTAAGCAACTTAAATAATATTGTAGATATTGAAACAAAAATCAATAATTTATTAGATATTTTTGAAATATCACATTTAAAAAATAAAAATCCAAACCAAATGTCTAGTGGCCAAAAGAAAAAAATTATTTTAATTCAAGCTTTATTAAATGAACCGGATTTATTAATATTAGATGAACCTGCATCTAATTTAGATCCTACAGCTAGATATCAATTATTTAAATTATTAAAAGAACTAAATCAAAAAGGTACAACCATTTTTATTAGTTCTCATATTTTAAGTGAATTAGATCAATATGTTAATTCATTTACCTTAATTCATCAAGGTCAAATTATTGATTCAGGAGTTAAAACTAAAAACTTAGAGGAATTATTTTATGAAAAAATTATTAATAACTAATTTATTAATAATTGCTCCTGCTTTAGTTTCTTGTAACACTATAAATCAAACAAAACAAATAACTAAACAAGAAAATAAACTTGATGAAATAGTTAAATTAACTTTAGATAATAATCTTGCAAATCAATATAGACAAAATCAACTAAATACTAGTGATGAATATTTAACTGAATTACATTCCTCAATGGTTTTAGCACCTATTTTTAATGTTGAACTTTTAGATAAAACAACAAATAGATTATCTAGAACCAAAGATGCTATAGCTATTTTAAACACTGCTATTGTTGATAATTGGTATTTTTTACTTCATAATTTAAATAAATTATTTTTCATTTTTAACCCTTATGATAGTAGTTTAAATGAAGATGCTAATCAAGAAACTTTTTATAATCCAAAACAACTTTTTATCCAAAAACAAGATCAAGAGCAACCTTTAGTTTTGAATTTAAACAATAAACAAATCAATAATTTTATTATTAAAGATTTAGATGATAAACATCAAATTATTTATTTAAATATTAATGATCAATATATGACCTTTTTAATTAAACAAGCAGATAAATTAACTTGATTACCTGAGATAATTAAGCTCAATAATCAAAAATTTACCAATGATTTTATCCAAATATTTAATGACCAATTTTTAAAACAATACCAACAAATTATCCAAAAAGAAATTAATTACCATAAACTAATTGAAAGCTCAATTACTGAAGAAAAAATCAAAAGCAACTTTGCTTTTGATCAATACTTTTTATTATTTAAAAACAATAACTATGTTAATAGTTTAATAAATACTATTAATCATTTAAATCACAATAATCAAATCAATCTCGAAAGATACACCCTAGGAGGAATCAATGAAAACTAAACTGATAACTTTTATAAGCTTAGGTACTTCTTTAAGTGCTATTAGTTGTGTTAATTATTCCAAAGTAAGTCAATCATTTAAATTTGTTGATAGTGATTTTGATGAAGTGATTAACAATAATCAAGAAATTGATAAACAAAATAAATTAACTAAAGCGATTTTAAATAAAATTTATAAATCCAATAGTGCTGCAAAACTACTATTTATTAATCAACAAAAATCACCTACTATTAATCAAATTTTTAAAGATTGAAGTGTTAAATATAATGAAGTTGCCACAAAACTTAAAACCATAAATATCGATAACAATGAATATCAAGCACTAGAACATCAACAAACTCAACTACAAGATGAATTAAATCAATTAATTAATCAAAATTGATTATTTGTACTAAATAATTTATCAAAATTTAAACTTACTTTTAAATTTTGATTCAACAATCCATTGAATAATAACGCTCATTTAGATAAAGAATATTTAATTAATTTACTTGCTAAACCCAGAGTTAAAGATATAAGTTTAAATGATGCTAAAATTAGTGATTTTATCGAAGGTGAAGAATCTAAAGAACTAAGAAATACTCAAGTTTTATATGTTTTAATCAATAATAGTGTTTGAAGAATTTCAATTAATAATTTAAACAATCAACCTTATGTTAAGTTTCATCCAGAGCTATGAACCTTTGATAAAGCTAAAAGACCGATTTCACTAAACTTAATTTCAAATATTATCCATAGTGGTTTTATCCATAATGATAAAGAAATTATTAATAAATGAATTACAGATTTAGTTGATAAACAACTTTATGGGGATGCTGCATCGATGCAATTAATTTATGATGAAAAATAAAATTCTAAAATCTTTTTTTAGTATGATTGGTGTTTCTAGTTTTTTAGGTTTAATCGCTTGTAATCAAGTAGCAAATATTAATAATTTAAATAATCCTAAGCAAGAACAATTTCATAATTTTGTTAGTCAAAAAAGTATATCCGCAATATTGGATTATGTTTTTGATAATCAAGAACAAAAAAATCAATATATTAATCAACAAAGCTTATTGGATGATAAATATAAAACTAAAATTAAGCAAAATTTAATCTATGGTAATAATATATCTGCTTCATTTAAATCAAATAGCTTTTTTACAAAACCAATTCAACCAATAAACACTGCTAATAAAGTCTTAAGTTATGATGATGATTCTTTAGCAAAGCAAAATTGATTATGATTTTTATTTAATTTACAAAATGCTGTCTTTATCCAAGATCCAAGTATTGATTATTTTGAATCTAATATCAATGATATTGATATAAATAATAAGAAAAATAATATTTTATACAAGATTTTTTATCAACCTAAATCAAATAAAATTATAGATTATGTTTTTCATAGTTATGAAAACAGCATTACTACAGAAGAAACTGTTGTTTATTTATTAACTAGTGAAGGCTTTATTATTCAACTTAATATCACAAAAAATAAAGAATCAAATGAACCAACTAGTGTTAATTTACTTTTTTACATTTACACTTTTCCAAAATTACTAGAATCAAAAAATAAATTACAAAATTTTGATCTTAAAAAATATGTCAATGATACTAAAAGCTTTTATGATTTAGAAGATGATAACAGTACAAAAAGAGTTTTATTTAAAGATAAATATGGTGGTCAAGAACTGAAATATACCTTAGTAGATATGGTTTAATTTCCACAAAATAAGAGCACTGCTCTTATTTTTTATACCAATAAAAACCTTATTTAGGTAAATTTTTACATCTTTTGATTATTATTTGTATGATTTAATCATTTTTTGATCGCTAGACGTATATATATATATATATATATATATAGGATTCCATATTTCCATTTAACAATAAATATATATGAAAAATTTTCAGCAACATTAATATGGTCTCTTGACATTGGTAAATAGCAAAGTAAAAACTTGTTATTAATCAATTAAACTATTTTATTTAAGGATCAAAAATGTCTCAAAACGCAAACAAGAATACAAGTCGTAAAAAATTATTCATCATTTTAGGTGCTATTACAGCAACAGCTGGAGTTGCTGGTATTATTACCTATAGCGTAGTAAATAGCAAAAAAGAATCTATGAATAATAATGAATTAGTTAAGAAAATTGATGAACAAAAAACAAATATTCAAAAATCAATAGATGAATTGAATTTTGTAGTTCAAAAAACTAACGATAAAACTAATCCTTATTCTTCGACTTTAGATTTAGTAAATCAAAAAATTGCTCAAATCTCAAAACTTAACCTTTCTCAACAAACACCACAAAAATTAGACGAAATTCTAAAAGAATTAACACAATTAACTTCTAAAATCCAAACAGATTACAAAGCTGCATCACAAACAGGTATCACTAAGTACAAAAACCTTATTGATCTAAAAATTGAAGATCTTAATAAAAATTGATTCCCTTTATGAACTGATAAATATTTCGATAATTCAAAAGCCACATTAAACAAATTTATCCCAACAGTAGCAAATAAAGAATGATCATCATTTAAAGTAATTTATGAAAAATATGAAGAATTATTAGCTACAGCTGATAAAGCTGCAATGAATGTTGTTCATGCTTCTGCAGAATTACAAGATGCTATTAATGTTAATTATCAAGTAATGAAAGAAGCTGTTGAATTATACAATGGTAGAACTAGCGGATATGCTTTAACAGCACCTTATAAACAATTAGTAATAGCTACTTTAAATTTTGAATCATTATTTAAAATGCCTGTAAATGAAATTGGTACAAATAATAACGTTTTAGCATTACAAAATGGAGCTAAACTTGCTAAAAAATATGCTGATGAATATCTTGCATTAATTAATACAGCTCAAGAAAAAACTGCTAACTTATTAAAATATGCTAATGATTTAATAAATAAATGACAAGAAACTCAAAAAGATACTTTAGCTAATTTAAAAGCATTATTAGATAAATATAGTAAAGAAACTCTTGATGATAAACCAAACCCAGAATACATTAAGGATTTAAAACCAGTTTCTAAAGATTATGATGTTTTAGATGAAATGCAAAAAACATTATTCCAAACAATTACCCCTGTTAATAATGTTGTTTCTAAAATATTATTAGATCAAAAAATTACTGAAGTTGAATCTTGATTGAAATCTCATCAATCAGAAAGCAATGAAAATACAGCAGTAAAAACATTAAAAGATAAAGCGGCAGAATTAAAAGCTAAAAAATATGATTCAACTAATAATCCAAAAACGTTTGAATCAATACTAAAAGATCTAGAAGATTTAGAAAAATTGTTTGATCAAGCTTCAAAAGAATCAACACCTAAACAATCGTAGTTATATATTAATAAATGTTCTAGTTTCAAATTAGATCATTTATTAATATTTTTTATATCTCTAAGGAAAATTATGTTTAATAAAAAAATAACAATTATTGCAATTACTGGTGGAAGTTTAATATTAGCAACAAGTATTGCCACTACTGCTATAGTAGCAAAAAGTAAAAATATTAATGCTTTATCTAAAAAAGATGTAGTCTTTTATCAAAAGAATTTAAAACAAACTCAAAACGATTTAGCGTTATTGATCAATACCACAAAAGAAACCATCAACAATCCTAACAATAGTAATATAGCTTTAATAAAAGTTATTAAAGATAAAATAAATGATACTCAAACAAAAATTAACAATTTACCTAATAGCAATTTAAGCACTTGATCAGTTGAACAACTAACTAATAACATTAATATAACCAAACATTTAATTAATGAAATTAAGCAATTAATCAATTCACATAATACAATTAGTGATAAATTTTCTAAAATCAAAGATTTAGAACAAAAATTATTAAATATTGAAAGTTCACTAAAAAATCAAAATTTAGATCAAGATTTTGAACAATATAATGAACTTTTAAATAATATTAATCAAGCTATAGCTAATGTATCATCATTTAAAGAATCACAAGATTTTAATGAAGCAAATAAATTATTTAACAATATTGATCAAGCATATAACGATTCATTAATTATGCTTAATCAAAATAGATTTAACCAATTAATGAATTTAGAAACTCAAGCAAACAACTTAATTAATGATAGTTTGCTTGAAGATGAAGAAACTATAATAAATAATATCAATACTGCTTTAAAGCAAATTTCTAATAATAATTTCAATAAAGAAAGTTCATTTGAACAGTTAGATAATTCAATATTGATTTTAAAACCAATTTTAAAAGAAGTTCAAGATAAAAGGCAACAAAACCTAGTTGCTTTTGAAACAGCTTTAGCTCAATATAAAAATTCATTTAATACAACTAAACAAGAATTAAATGATTATGAATCAACTAACAACAATAAACTAAATGATTCATCTAACCAAGATATTAATTTAGTAACAAATTTAAAAGCAAAGATACTTGATTTAAAAACCAAATTAGACCAATTTGAAATCAATGATAATCAAACTCTAACTAAAAAACAATTACATCAAAAAGAATTAGATTTTGCTTTATTAAAAACTCAAATTAGTGATCTTAAAAACAATTACACTGATTTATTTACTAACATTGACCAAATTAAGGTTCTATTACAAAAGCTTCAAAATATCAAACCTTTATTAGAAAATGAAAATCATCAATTTCAAGATATAGCAAATAAAGATGATGTTTTAAATCAATTAAATACAGCTTTAGCTAAAGAAAATGTGTTTAAAACCACTTTAGAACTTACATTACTTCCAACATTAATTAACGAATTATCAAACTCTTTTAATCAAGTTGTATTAGCATTAGAAAATGCTAGAACTTTAGAATTAAATAATTTAATTTCAAAAGTTGAAAAATTCATCCAAGACAAACAAAATAATAATGCTTCAATAATTAAACCATTGGTTCAAAAAGTTAATGAGACTAAACAAACTCTATCAACTAGTAATACCGAAGAAAATAATGATAAAGTTTCATTATTTTCTAGATTAATTAATGAATTATCAAGTTCTTTAGATCAAGCAATAACATCATTAGATAATTCTTTAACATTAGAATTGAATAATTTAATTTCAAAAGCTAAGGAATTTGTTCAAGAAAAACAAAATGAAAATACTTCTTCAATAACTCAACCACTAGTAAATAAGATAAATGAAATTGAACAAATGTTATCATCTAATCATTCTATTGAAAATAAAGAAAGTTATATCACTGAATTAAAAACAGTTTTAAGAGAAACTAGAGAACAACTATCAATTCATAAACAAGCTATAATGGAGCTAAAAGAAGTAAATTCTAAAATCAAAGAAGTTTTAACTACCGATAAAAATCAATATTTAAAGAGCAACTTCTTTGATAGTTTAACTGCTATAACCAATGAAATAGATACCTTTTTAGATTCAGATGATCAATCTAATATCAAGGAAAAATCAAAAGAATGATCTTCAAGAATAAATCAAGCTTGTTCATTACTTTTTGATGAAATAGATGAATGAAAACAAGGTTCAGAAGCTAACGCAAGTGAAATAGCACATAAACTTTATGAATATGGAATAGATGTTGATACTAATATTTCTATGATAAATAACAATTTACCAACTGATATCAAACTCCTAGAACAAGCTAAACAAAAAATATTATTATCAAATAATTTAGCAAATAAAATCCAAGAAACTGATGCAGCTTATGCATCATTAGATACAATTTCAAAAACACAATTAAGCAAGATTCAAAGTTCATTAGAAGATGATTATTTTAAAAATGGAGAAGGACTTAAATATAAAGAATTGTTAGATAAAGCATCAGAATTGCTTACTGCGACTAAAAAATATCAAAAAATTAACGAAGTAAATGAAACCAAAAATGATTTAATAACTGCATTTAGAGCATATAATCAACACACAGCTCCTTTATATCTTGCTTTAAGAAACATTTATAATGAAGCTACAAGATACTATAATGAGCAATATAATGCATTTAATGCTTTTAAAGAAAAGAATCAAAATTTTGTTGGAGATTATGTTTGAAAAGCATTCACAACCTCAAGAGATGCTTCTGAAATTGATAAACTATTAGCACAAGTTGCTGCTGACTTAAATTCAAACGATATTTCTTATCAATTAACCAACATCAAGGTAGCAACAGCAAATATAGAGGCATCGTATAAAGTATTCAAAAATAATATCAATAGATCTAAAGAAATATTTAAAAATTACAACATTGAAATTTAACCAAAAATCACTTTTTCTCCTTAAATTAACTAAAAAATAAGAGTTTTTCTCTTATTTTTTATACAAGCTTTAGGACTCTAATTCATTATATAGGTTGTTTTTGCTAAAAAAATGTATACTTTAATCGTTCTTTTAGTAATAATTTACTTATATATACTAATATTTATAGTATAAAAATAAAGATAGAATATCTTAATAAATTTAATCAAATACAACGTACAAAGAATTTAATTAAAAGAAAGGATTTTTTAAATATATGAAGAAAAAATGAAAATTCATTTGACCAGTTGTTTTAACTAGTTCATTAGTTGCTACAACAGCTGTTGCTTATACTTTATCAAATAAAAATGACACTACTTCAAACAAAGTGTTAGAAAGTAAAAAAGTAGAAGTATTAGGTTCTAGTTTAAACCTTGAATTAAATAAAGAATTTAATTTAAATACAGCTAATGGTGAAGAAGTTGCTGCTGATGGAACAGGAGAAGGAGGAACATCTCCTGAAGCTCCTGCAACACCAGAAGGAAGCTCACAAGGCGGAACTACTTCAAATGAAAACGAAGCAGAAAGTTCTGAATCAAGACCAGAATCAGAGAACTCATTAGAACAACCTAAAGGTGAAATGTCATCAGGTTCAAACAATGGAGAATCTAATGTTGAAACTCAACCTTCAAGTGTTGATTCAACACCTGTAGAACCTAAATCTGAAGTGGTTTCTCAACCAGAAGAAAACAGTGGAGAGGTTACTAATACTGAATCAACTACAACTTCAGGTGGTGATGAAAAACAACCTGTTGTAGCAAATCCTGAAGAAGGACCAAAAGCTAGCGAAAATACCGATAGTGAAGGTGGAGCATCTACAGAAGAAAAAGAAGCAGAAGGTGAAAAAGAATCTACAGAAAATCAAGCCGGTACACCTGGAGCTACTGATTCAAACGGAAATGAAGCATCTGCTGGAAAAGAATCTGAGAATACTGTCGATCCTGCTCAACCAGCTGTTGAAGGAACAACAACTGTATTACCCGAATCTACTCAAGACGGTAACAAAGAAACAGAAGTTGAAAACGCTAACAAAGAAGCTGATGGTGAAGGGAATGCTGTAGATAACACAAATAGTGGATCTGAAGCAACAACAGACCAAAATGGTGAAGCTACTTCAACTGAAGAAAACCAAAACGGTAATGGTGAATCATCTGCTGAAGGAAGTTCAACAGAAGCAGGAAGTAACGAAGCTGAAAATACAGCAACTGAAGGAACTGCTACAGAATCAAATGCTCAAGAATTAACACCTCAAAGCATGATTGCTAACGGTAAGGTTCAAGAATTATTAAGATTGATTTTATCACTATACATCTTTGGTGAAATGAACCAAAACAACTAGTTTATGGATTTTGATTAACTAAATCAAATAAATAATTTAATCATTTTTTAATTTCAAGTAAAAATCTACTAGCAATAGTAGATTTTTATAATTTTACTCTTGCATAATAGCTAAATTTTTAACTATTATGCAAAATCTCTAGTTATGAAAATATAGCAAATATTGTATAATAATATAAACACTTAGTTATAGAAAGGTTAGTATGTTCAAACTTAAAAAGTTATTTATTTCACTTGGTGCAGTATCAACTATTGCTGCAGCATCAACACCATTAATTTCTGCTAGTGCAAATTCTACAGCAACAACTAATACAAATTCAAACGTTAATAATAATGATCCTATTACTGTTCCAAAAGTAGCTCAACCTAGAAGAGTTGCTTCAACTGAATTAACACCTAAAAACCAAAGAAACTCAAGAAATCTATTATTATCAATATTAATTCCTTCAACATTTGTAGTTATATTTGGTGCATTCTTATATATTATTTTCGCTCGTGAAGAAGATGAAGAAGAATTAGAATTAAAAAAATAATGTAATTTTATAAATTAAAAGACAAGAATTAAATTCTTGTCTTTTTTAATCAAATTATTATTTAATAGCATGACAAGTTCTACATCTTGCTTCATACTCATCATCTCCAAGTAAATGCCTTTCAGTTGAAGCAACTTTTCTATAAGTCATATTAGCTTCTCCAAGACATTTCATACATACAGCTTTTAATTTGTTTACTGTATCAGCTCTAGCTAATAAATCTGCTACTATTTCAAATGGTTGACCTAAATAATCAGTATCTAACCCCGAAACAATTACCCTAATATCTAATTCAAGTAATTTTTCAATTACTTGAATTACTCCTTGGTCAAAAAAATGAATTTCATCAAAAGCCACTGCTTTAACATCTTTAGTGATTAATGGTAAAATCTCACTACTATTTTTTATCACTATTGCATTAATGTTAGATCCAGTTCTTGAAACAATTTTATATTGATCAAATCTTTGATCAAAGCTTGGTTTAAATACCATAACTTCTACTTTAGCAATTTTTCAAATCGTTAAACGTTTAATCAATTCAGCAGATTTCCCTGCAAACATAGGTCCAGTAATTACTTCTAAAGTTCCTTTTGGATATTTTCAAAACATCTCTCTCCTCCTTTTAGTTTATTTATTTTAAATATTTTTAATCAATACGATATAAAAAAATATTTTTTTATGAAAAAAGAAACATAAATAATATTATTTAATTATGAACCAATCATTAAAAGAAAAAATTAAACTTATTCCACATCTTCCTGGGGTATATTTATGAAAAAATATTGATAATGAAATTATTTATATCGGTAAAGCTAAGGATTTGAATAATAGAATTAACCAATACCTTCAAGGATCAATTAATTCTTATAAAACTAAAAAAATGATGCAAGAAGTTAGTGATATTGAAATCATTATTTGTGCTAATGAACATGAAAGCTTTATTAAAGAACAAAATTACATCAAACAGCATGTTCCTAAGTACAATATTGCTTTATTAGATGATAAATATTATCCATATTTAGTTGTAAGCTTAAAAACTAATAAATTAGAAATCAAAAAGAAAAATAGCATCAATAAAAAAGAAAAAGCTTTTTATTATGGTCCATTTTCACCTAAATATCGCTTAAGACATTTAATCAAAATTCTTGAACGAGAATTTTTATATGATAATGGATTAAAAATCAATAATAATGATTATTGATTTTGATTAAACAAATACAATCAAATTAAAGAAATACTTAAGCTTAAAAATAATAATTTTATTAATCATCTAACTAGTCAAATGGAACAAAATAGTTTAATTTTAAACTATGAAATTGCTATGGAATATCGTGATGCTGTAGTTTTACTTCAAGCATTAAAAGATAAACAAATTCCTAAAATTAGTAATCAGCACAATGTTGATGTTTTTTCTTTTAAAGTGATTGATAATTGATTGGTTATTTATGTTTCTTTATACCAATATGGTATTCCTATGGAAAATAAAAGTTACCTTTTTGAAATTAAGAATAATTTAGATTTAATGATTAATGATTTTTTAGAGCAATATTATCAATTAAATGATGATCCTTCAGTTATTTTAATTGATACAAATAATTTGGATATAACTTTAGATTTTAGCTATCAAAATAAAATTTCTCATACTAAAAATGAATTTCTTAATTTATTAGAAATTAATCAAACTAATTTAAATAATTTTATTAATCTTGAATTTGAGCAACATAAACAAAAATATCTTCAACATCAACAGTTAAATAATGAAGTAAATATGATTTTTAATGAGTCTAAACAAGTTAATAACTTATTTTTATTTGATAACTCATTTATTAATGACAAATATCTTGTAGGAGTTGTTATTGCTTATACTAATTTAATTAGAAATAATAAGTTAAATCGTAAGTTCAATCACATTAATCTGCAAAAACAACTAGCAAAACACGGAGATCCTATGTATATGTATCTCACAGTTAGTAAATACCTTCAACAAAATCATCTTTTTTTAACTAATGATGATATTTTTATTGTTGATGGAGCAAAAGCACAAATTGATCAAGCTCTATACGCTTTAAAAGAGTTTAATTTAGAAAACAAAATTAAAGTTTTTGGTTTGATTAAAGATCAAAACCATAAAACTAGAGCTTTAATCAATGCTAAAGGACAAGAAATTCAAATAACTAATAACTTATTTAAATTTCTTACTAATTGTCAATTTGAAGTAGATAAATATGCTAAACAATATATGAATAAAAATCTTACTAATAACTCTTTAAGTAGTGGATTATTAAAAATTAAAGGTATAGGACCTAAAACTGAAACCATTTTATTAAAACATTTTTTAAACTACAGCAACATTTATAATGCTAGCTTTGAAGAATTATCTAAAGTAATTAATCCAATCAAAGCACAAAACATTAGAGATTGGGTTGAAAGTAATAAAAAAATCTAATTTTAGCAAGAAATATCGCATTATATAAATAACTTTATGATAAAATAAACGTATGCAAAAACATTCAACAATTTTTAATTTTATTATTAATATTATTAATAATTTTTAAAGTACAATCTGTTGTTTTAACAGATTGAAAACATATTAGAAATCTGTTAATGTTTTATATAACTATAGAGGAGCTTTTACCATAAGTAAGTATTCTGAGCCGCAAGCAATGATGATACCTAAAGGGGATAAAAGCCGAATTATTCTAAATGGCAATTTGGGATAATGGTAGAAAAGCATAAAAGATTTCTACTCTGGTTTATACCAAGGTGCTATAGAATTACTAAGTTAATAAAATTATTTAAAAATAAATTATTAGTTTTGTAGTTTAAGCACTACAAAACTTTTTTTATTTTAAGGAGAAATTATGGCTAAACAATATGCAAAATATAGTGATGTACCAGCTAAATACCGTTGAGATTTAGAAGATATTTTAAAAAATAAAACTCTAGACCAATTAGTAGCAGAATACAAAGCAATTAAAGAACAAAGAATTGCAAATAAAGATTCTAAATACCAAGATATTGAATCATATATTGCTGATATTAAACTTCAAGAGCAAGAAACAATGTTAAGTTATAAAATTAGCAACTATTTATCAAACAAATTAAACACTAATTTAATTGATACTGAATTTAGAACTAAAGAACAAGAAATAGATTTCTTATCACAACAACTTTCAGAACAATTTGGTTCTGAAACCAATAGATTCTTTGCCAATATTGAAAAAATGAAACAATGAAAAGATGATCCAAGATTAAAAGATTATAAAAGAGATATTGAAGATTTAATTTTAGAATATGAGCATAAATTAGATGATTCAGTTGAAGAATTTATTGTTAAATCATCATTCTTTGAACCTGATCCACATGCTATTTTTAGCATTATTACCAATAGTGAATTAGATTATGGAACTGTAGTTTCATCAAAAGGTAAGAAAATTAAATTAAATCCTGCTAATCGTTCAGAATTATTAAAATCAGATGATAAACAAATTCGTAAAGGTGCTTATACTAATTACTGAAACGCTTATTATAAACACAAAGATTCTTTAGCTTCGACCTTACACCAGCACTTTAAAGCCATTGTAGGTAGTGCTAAAATGCGTAAATATAATTCAGCAGTTGAAATGTTAACTAAAAGTGACAGAATGACTGATGAATTATTAATGAATTTATTCACTCAAGTTAAAACTCATTCTAAGAAACTTAAAAAATATGCTTCATTAACTAAAAAATTCTATAAAGCTAAATTTAATAGCAAAATGGAAAAATGAGATACTGCTAGAGAATTAGTTCAAGTTAAATCAACTTATACTGTTGAAGAAGCTCAAGAAATAGTTAAAAAAGCTTTAGAACCTTTTGGAACAGAATATATGAGTCAAATTAATTTAGCATTTAGTGAAAATTGAATTGATTATATGAATGTTAAAAATAAACGTAGTGGTGCTTATAGTATTGGTGGAACTTTTGGAATTGATAAAAAATATATTTTAATGAACTTCGATGAAGAATTAAGAAGTGTTGAAACTCTAGCTCATGAATTAGGGCATTCAATGCACTCATACTTTTCTGATACACGTAATTCATTAAACAATAGTCAATATCCTATTTTCTTAGCTGAAATTGCTTCTATTTTTAATGAGTTAATGTTATTTGATTATTTATTAAAAACATCAGATAATGATAAATTAAAATTCAAAATTCTTGATAGTATGATTAGCGGATTTATTGGTACGGTTTTACGTCAAGTGGAATGAGCTAATTATGAATATTTATTATACGATGGAATAGCTAAAGGAAATATTGCTCCAGATTATCAAACTATTAGTAAGTTATACTACCAAAACTCATTAGATTATTCATTAAGTAATAAAACTAAAAAATACAAAGATAAAGATAATATTGCTAGTGTTTATGTACCACATTATTACTATGGATTTTATGTTTATAAATATGCTATTGGTCAATTAGTAGCGTTATACTTCTTTAGTCAATATAAAAAAGAAGGACCTAGTGCTTTAGAAAATTACATTAATAATTTCTTAAGTGCAGGAGGGTCAGATTATCCAATTAACATCCTTAAAAAAGTAGGAGTTGATTTAATGGATGATAATTTTTACACTCAAGGATTTGATTATGTAGTTGAATTAAT
This sequence comes from Mycoplasma sp. NEAQ87857, assembly GCF_009792315.1. Lineage (NCBI taxonomy): Bacteria > Bacillati > Mycoplasmatota > Mollicutes > Mycoplasmatales > Mycoplasmataceae > Mycoplasma > Mycoplasma sp. NEAQ87857. Next base: position 626,425 of record NZ_CP045542.1, read on the forward strand.
CAAAGATTGAGAAAAACTAGGTAAAAAACTATTTATTAAAAAATAAGGAGAAATATGAAAATAAAAAGAATATTGCTTCCACTTATAGGAACAGGTTCCTTAATGACTTTAGCAGCAGCCATTAGTTGTTCTAACGCTAATTCAACTAAAAAAACATTTGATTCTAAAAAAGCACTTGCTTCAAAAGGTAATTTAGAACAACAAATAGCTGATGTTAATGAAAAATTAAACACTCAAAATCAACTTTTAAATCAACTAACTTCGTTAATTAACGAATATAAAGATCAGTTAGCTGATTTAAAAAATGAAAGCAATAAATTAATTAATGATAATTTATTGTTAAATAATGAAATTGAATATATTAAAACTTTTGGTTCAAAAGATTTAACTTATATTATTGATCAATATCTTAACTTAAAAGATGTTGATCTTGAAGATAGCGATTCTTTTACTAAATATTTTTATCATTTTGTATCTAGTCAATCAGCAGACATTGATAGTTTAACCAAAGATACTTCTTTAAAAAATCAAACACAAGCTTTATGAGATCAAATTAATAAACTTGATTGAGCTAATACTCAAGTTAGCCAATTAATTGCTAGTGTTAAAGATTTAGTAGAAAAAAGTAAATTAAAAATTGATTTATCAGAGTTATTTCCTGAAAAAGAAAATACTAATGCCGCTTCAGCAAAAATAGTTACTGAAGTTAAAACATACATCGATCAACAATTTGCTAGTGAAATTGAAAGCTTAGATAATAAAGTTTCAAGCTTAACTACTAAATTAACAACTGCATTAACTTTTGGCAATCAAGAACAAAGAGATAGCAAGATTGAAGAATATTCAAAAGAATTTCAACAAAATGAAGAATCTAGAATAGAAAAAAGTGCTCAATATCGTGATATTAAAGCTAAATTAGTTAAATTAGAAAATCAAAACAATAAACAAATTGATGCTGCTAAAGCTGAAATTGATAAATTAACTGCTCAAAAAATTAAATTAGAAAAAGAATACCAAGTTGTACTAGGTGATTTATATATTAATCAAATTGAAAATCTTGATGAAGATGGTATAACAGATGCAGAAGCAGGTACTGGTAATTATTTAACTAAAGACGAAGTTAAAAACTTATTAGTTAATAACTATAAATTTGAACAATTAACTCCTTCATTTGCGGCTACTGCAAAAAGTAGATACTTTATTAATGATTATAATTCAACTTATAGTGCTCCAGTATTCCTTTATGATACTTCTATTGTTAGTGGAAGTAAAAATGATCCATTTAAAGATACTGCAACTGCTGACTTATTCCAAAGAGAACACAAAGGTAGAAGTATTATTAAAAACTTTATCACTAGCATAGATTCAACAAAAGGAACATATAAAGAAGAACATTATGTTACAAAACCTTCATTTTGAAGATATAAACTTGAACTTGCAGATGCTATTATAGTTACTGTGAAAGAAAATGATCAACTTAAAGAATATACATTTGATCAAGATGATGCTTGATTAGTAGAAAGACCTAAAACTAAAGAAATTACTTATTATATAGATGGTAAAACTAAAAAAACTGAAGAAATTAAAGTTTACTCAAATACTTCAGTTCAAAGACGTTCAAGCAACCCTCGTTCTATAAACTCTGACGAGTTTGATAAAAAATTAAAAGATGCAATTAATGTTAAATTTAGAATTAGAAAAAATGGATTTTGAACTAATTCAAATGGAGAAGCTACTAAATACCATATTAAAGCTAAAGACTTTGCTATTGGTTATTTAAGAACCAAAATGTATGACACAGATTATAGAGATAGTCATGGTGGAAGCAAAAATTTAGATGATTTAATAAGAAAAATATTTATTAGTCCAGGTAATAACTTCACTCCAAAAAGTAAATATGGAAACGAGTATTTATTTAACTTATTTAACGTAAGTTCAGATAAATTAGCTTCAGTTAAAGATGCTGTAGAATACGCTGATGGAAATGAATATTTTGTAGCTCATAAAAAGAATGAAAAAGAAGAAACTGATTGAAAAGCTTTCTTAGAAAACATAATTACAAGTTATACAGTTCAACCAGCACCTTCAGAATACATTGAAGAACAAAACATTAACAATAATGTTCCATTATGAGCTCAAACTCAATTAAGCCCTGCAGAATTAAATAATATTAAAGATCAAATTAGTAGTAATGCTCTTGGTTTAGCAAGACAATCAGGAGTTTATTGATATGGTTTTGATATTAAAAGCACTTTATTTGCCGGTAAGTATTATGGAGTAGATTACAACACTGATACTTTATCAATTGAAACTAGATTAAATACTAATTATTGAGATACTAAATTCACTTCTGATCCTCAAACCATTTTAAAATTCATTAATAAATATCAAAACCGTAGTCAAGATGCAGCCGCTTATGCAGCTCAATCATTTAACTTATATATTGCTGGATTATCTTCAAGTGTGGCTTTTGGTAATTTATCAGAACAAAACATTGCAAAAGTTAAATTAAATCCTGAAAAATATGGTTTAACTCAAAGACAATCACTTAATAAATCAAGCTTAACTTCAAAAATTGTTTGAAGTCTTACTCCAAGTAAAAACAAAGACGCTAATACATTCTACAATGATGCATTTGCTAAATTATTCTGAGGAACTGATGCTCAAAGTTTAAGAGATGGAACTGCTAAAAATACAGTTATTCATGCAAGTAGTGGTATTGCTAATGAGTTTAGAAGTATTTTAACTTCAAGTTTAAACTGACAACAACTTGCTGCTCAAATTAATTCTCCAAGAGAAGTATTACCTTGAATTTCGGGTTTTGCTCCTGATTCAAGAATTAATGGAGATGATAAAGATACTTCATTACCAAAAGATAAATGAACCCCAAGAGGCAATTGAGATTTCTTAAACTCAACTTTCGTAGTTGATGCTAAAACTGGAGAAAGAATTGATTTTGGTAAAAATTCTGATGGTAAAGATATTGGTACTTTATTAAAACCTCAAGACACCAATGTTAATGGTCTTCCTGCAGAAGAAGAAGTTAGAACTGTGGCATTTAAAGTTTTAAAAGCTAAAATGAAACAATTATTAGATGATTTCTATGCACAAAATCCTGAGCTTCAAGGTCAAAAAATTTCTGCAACTTTATACTATAGATATACAAACTATAGTGATAAACAAGTTAATGCTTATAATTTAGCAGTTAGATCATGAAACGCTTTAGATGATAGATTAGATTTCAAACTTAAAAAACCTGATAATACCAAAGATTTCTTAAGCTACTACTTAAATTCATCAATCCCAATTGCATTAGTTGGTTGAGGGTATGATTATGATGGTATTGGTTCAGGATTTGATGGATATTCATGATCAGCAAACTTAATGAATATTTTAGTTTCAATTTGAAACGATGAAAAATATAGAGATTATATGGCTAAAGCATATCCTGAAATCAAACGTGCTTCAGACTTATTAAAAACCTTTACTTCTAATCCGGATGTAAATTACAGATTTTCAATTGATCCAAGCAAATGAGGCGAATTAACTTCTGCTGAAATTAATGATTTATCTGATTTATTAGGAGCAAAGAAATTTGAAAATGGAAAATTAGTTAATTTAGATCAAGCTACAATGAACTTACCAGATAATGAAAAATATCAAACTGGAGGTACTATTTCATCTAGATTCTGATTGTTCTATACTGATCAATCTAATAAAAAACAAATTATTGATTTAGCTCAAGAATTTACCAATATGCTTGGTAATTCATTAAACCCAACAATTAGCATTTCACAAAGTCCATTTGTTAATGTTATTGTTAATCCAAATTACATCATACCTTCAAACTTATCAGATTATGCTGATTTAACTCAATACCGTGTAGTAAATGGAAAATAAAGAAAGGACTAAATGTTAAAATATATTTCACAACGTATAGCATTTGCTTTTTTAACATTATTTGTGATTATAGTAATTGTTTTTTTAATGGTTGCTCAATTCTCAGATAACCCTTTTGCTAGAAAAGCACTTGATCTAGCGGGTGCAGCAGGTGCTGATAAAGCAACTGACAACACTGCTCAAATAAAAATTTACTTTGATGAATCAGTTAGGCATCATTTAACACCTGCTGGTTTAAACTTTGAAGAAGTTAAAAACACATGAACCACTTTAAAAGTTAATCCAATCATTCGTTTAGGATACTGATTCCAAAATTTATTCACCAATCACGCTAATCCTTTTGGTGAACCTTATGATCCTGAAATTCTTAAAAATACCGGAACTTCAACCATTCCACAATTCTTCTTTTCATATTTAAGATTTTCAGCAATCATTACAGTTCCTGCATTTATTATTAGTGTAATTGCGGGAATCACTTTAGGAATTGTTGCTGGATATAAAAGAGGAACTATGTTTGATGCAGCAATCAACTTATTTGCATTATTCTTTGTTGCTTTACCATCATTTGTTATAGCTCCTATTTTGATCTCAATCTTACTTTCAGCTAATGTTCCACCTGTATTTTTAAACCCTGTTGATCCTAATGTTTTACAAACTTCAGGATGAGGACAAATTATTACTTCTTGATTAGCACCTATTTTCATTATTGCATTAGGTTCATTATCAGGTTATATTACATATACTAGAAACCAAGTTATAACAGTTTTAACTTCTAACTATGTTTTAATTGCTAAATCTAAAGGTTTATCAACTAAAGAGATTTTCTTTAAATATGTTTTAAGAAATATTTCTATTCCTTTGGCAGCTGTTTTAATTCCTTCATATATTGGACTACTTACAGGAGGAATTGTTATTGAAACATATTGAAGAGTACCTGGTACTTCATATGTAATTTCTCAAGCTTTCCCTAATGGAGAGATTAATATCATTATGTTTAACTTAGTATTCTTTACTAGTTTAAGCGTCTTTACAACTATTTTAGTGGATGTATCATTCACATTCTTAGATCCAAGAATTAAATATGGATCAAAAAATCCATACAGCTACTTACAATTTTATAAAGCTCACCGTAGCAGAGAAAAAGAATTTAAAGAATATATTATAGGAGGTGGAAATGAATTCTAATGAATTTAACAAAAAATATAATTTATCATTAGGAAAAGTTGCACCTGCTTTAAAAACTTTTGCTCCTAAAGGTAATGAAAACTTTGGTAATATTGCTGGTAAACCTAAAAAATTAGTTATTGAAATCTTTAAAAGATTTATGTCTAACTGAGTAGCTTTATTATTCTTTGTGTTATTCATTATTTTACTTTTAACAGCTATTATTGTAACTTCAACTGCAAGTTATAGTGCTAGCAAACCAATTTCAGATACTTTAAAATTACACTTAGTTAATGACAAAACTGAAGTAATTGGTTCAAGTTCATTTTCAAGAAACCTCCCTCCTCTTTATAGTCCTTGAGTTGATTCAACTAACTTCTTAGTTGGTGGTAAAAATTATGAATCACTTTCATCAGATTGAACCACTAAATATGATGGTTATATTTGAAAAAACATTATTGCTCCAAACGGTGATTTAAGTCACTCTGTTAAACTTGTAACTAATGAAAATGGAGTAGTAGTTAGATATATTAATGCTTATAACTTTTACAAAGCTGATTCATTAGCAATTGTTTTAGCTAAATCATTTGAAGGACAAAATCTTGATAGTGTTTCTAATGATAAATTATTAGCAAGTATTAATCAAGCTTTAGCAGTTAATAATGACTTTAAATTACACACTTATTTAGGTACTTCTAGTGTTGGAATTGATGTTTGAACACAATCATGAGTGGGTACTTGACAAGCAATTAAACTTGCTTTAATTGTTGCTATTATTCAAACTATTATTGGTGTATCAGTTGGAGTATATTTAGGATTCCACGTAGGTACTTTAATTGATACCATCATTATGCGTTTAATTGATATCTTTGTTGCTCCTCCAACATTGATTTGATTATTATTATTCGCTTCAACTTTTGGAACTAGTGATTTAACTTTAGGAATTGCTTTAGTATTCACTGGATGAGTTGGAGCTGTTGGTGGTGCTAGATTATTCACCATTACAGTTAGAGATTCAGAATTTATTACAGCAAGTAAATCAATTGGTGCTTCAAAAGCAAGATTAATTTACAAACATGCTCTTCCTGCAATTATTGGAAAAATTGCCACTAGATTCGTTGGTTCAATTCCATCAATCATTGTTTCTGTATCATCATTAGCATTCTTAGGTTTCTTTAAATCTGATGATGTTAACTTAGGAGCAATCTTATCAAAAGCTCCTGCAGAAGCTGATTCAAACATTTGAATCTTACTTTTACCTGCAGCTATCTTATTATTAATATCAGTATCACTTCACTTTACAGCTTTAGGAGTTCATGATGCTCTTGATCCTAAAGTAATCCGTGGAAAATAGGAGACTTATGGAACAAACAAATGAAAAATTATTAGATGTTAAAAATCTAAAAGTTAGTTTTAAAATTAAAAGAAATAAGTTCATCACTATTGTTCGTGGTATTGATTTAGATATAAATAGAGGTCAAATTGTTGGACTTGTTGGAGAAAGTGGTAGTGGTAAATCAGTTACTTCTAAATCTTTACTTTACATTAATGACAATGCCTTTATTACTGCTGATGTTGCAAGTATTGATGGAATAGATTTAACTTTAAGTAATAAAAATAAATTCTGAGAAAAAATTAGAGGTCATAAAATTGGATATATTCCTCAAGATCCATTAACCTCATTAAATCCAACTAGAAAAATTGGAAAACAATTATTAGACGCTTTAAATAAAAATGAAGATTGAAAAAAGCGTCCAACTTATATCAAACGTAAATACTTAGTTCAATTATTAGAAAAATTTGGAATCAGAAATGCTAATGCGGTTTTTGATATGTATCCTCATACACTTAGTGGTGGAATGAAACAAAGAATCGTTATTACTATGGTTGTTGCTTTAAAACCAAGTTTAATTATTGGTGATGAACCTACTACTGCTTTAGATCCTACAGTTCAAGCATCAGTTTTAGCTTTATTTGAACAAATTAGAAAAGAACTAAATATTTCAATTATTTTAATTAGCCACAACATTTCTGTTGTTGCTAAATTCTGTGATTATATTTATGTAATGTATGCTGGTAAAATTGTTGAAAAAGGTACTAAAGAAGAAATCTTTACCGTTCCTGCTCACCCATATACTTGAGCTTTAATTTCTGCTATTCCAGAAAATAAAGAAGATCGTTTATATTCAATTAAAGGAACACCTCCTGATATGACTAATTTACCTTTAGGTGATGCTTTTGCCCCTAGAAATGATTATGCTTTAGAAATTGACTTTTTAAAAGAACCACCATTATTCCAAATCACAGATACTCATTATGCAGCTACTTGATTACTTCATCCTGAAGCTCCAAAAGTTAGCTTACCAAAAGAATTACAAGAAAGATTAAACAGTTTTAAAGAGGTATTTAATGAAAAATAATGAACAATTACAAAATGCTAAACCAATTTTAGAAGTAAATAACCTTAAAAAATATTTCTTAAATAAAGGTATTGTAAATAAAGCTGTTGATAATGTTTCTTTCACTGTTAAAGAAGGTGAGATTTTAGGACTTATTGGAGAATCTGGAAGTGGTAAAACCACAGTTGGTAGATCATTATTAAGATTATATGATGATTACAATGGGTTTGTTAGATTAGATGGTCAAATCATTTCAGGTAAAAGAATTTCACGTAAAAGACGTAAATTCATGCATAAAAATATTCAAATGATCTTCCAAGATCCTATGGCTTCATTAAATGGTCAAAATACTATTTTCACCATTTTAAAAGAACCATTAATCGTTAATGGAGTAATTAATTCAAAAATTAAAGACTTAAGTTCAGATTGAAATGATGTTAAAAATAACTTCCACTATACTTTTTTAGAAGCGTCATTACAATTTGAATTAGAAAACTTAAAAATTTCTAATCAATATTGAGAACCATTTTTAACTAAATGACAAAAAGAATTTCAAAATATTGAGTTTTTAACTAATGAAACAAATGAAGATATGTTTAATTCATACTTCTCATATTTAGAAGAAAAAAATAAAATTAATTCAATAGTAATTAATAACTTATATAACAATAATGAAAAATTAATTAATCTTTATAATCAAAAACAAAAAGATTTTAGAGATCAAAACATTGATTTTGATGAAGTAGAACTTGAAAAAGCTAAATCAGAATACAAAAAAGCACTATTACACGCTAAACATACAGCTAAATACTATGAATTAAAACAAAAAATCGCTCACCAAAAAGAAAAAATAGCTGATTTAAAAAGCGATATGGAACAAGTGGTTGATATTGCTACTAACTCATTAAATAACTTCATTAATGAGTTAAAAAATGAAACTTTAATGTATCGTAATGAAGCTTTTTCAGCTACTATGTTAGATTTATATTTACACAAATATAAGTTATATATCACTAATAAAAAAATTCTTAAAGAATTAAAATTACAACGTAGTTCATTAAAATACTTAAGTTTTAATGAACTAAAAGATTTAAGTGCTGATTTAAACACTTATTTAAAAACTTTTTATCAAAAGCATTTAAATATTAATCCTTTAACTTTTGAACAAAACACTAAATCTTCTACTATTGAAATTTCTGATGTTAGTTTTGAAGAGCAATTTAAAAAGATTAAAGTAGCTAAATTATCAGATATCACTAATCATTTTAAAACTCTTGTTGAACAAAATTTTGATTTTGATTTTGAGAGATTTATTACTATATCTAACCAAAGACATAATAAATATAATCAAGAGTTAAATGAACAAAATGAAATTCTAAATGCTTTAGTTGCTGAAGCAGAAACAGAAAAAGCTATTTCAGTTTCAGATAATCAAGATACTATTGCTAAAGCTAAAATTAATATGGATCAAGCTCAAAAAGTGTTTGATCAAGAATTGGCTAAATACATTGAACAATATAATGTAAGAATTGAACAATTAAGAAATGAAATTGATCAGCAAACTAAAAAACGTGATGAATTAGTTTCTTTAGAAAAAGAGCATGATAAAACGTTTTTTGCAACTCACAAACAATTTGTTCAATTCTATAAAGAAAATATGATTAATGTAGCTAAAAAGAAAGTATTAGATTGTGTTAAAACTTTATCATTAAAAGATAAAATTCAATATTACATTAATCCAAACAAATTATTAAATCCAACTTTTAAACCAATTTATGTTAACTATCGTCAAAAATTAATTGAATTAAAAGTTTATGAAACTAATGTTACTCAAAGATTAAATGGTATAGATTCTTTTGGTGTTGAATTAAAAAACCTTAATAAAGATTTAAATAAAATTAAAACTTTATTAGGAATTAATTCATTAAATATTGCTGGATTAGATAAAAAATGAAGCAATGTGCTTGATTTAGTACTAAAACCAATTAGATTAAGTAATCTTAAGAAACTATTTATCAAAAATACCATTTATAAAGCTTTAGAAGATGTTGGGTTATTAAAACAATTTGCTTATAGATATCCTCATGAATTCTCGGGAGGACAAAGACAAAGAATTGTTATCGCTAGAGCTTTAATTACTGAACCTAAAATCATTGTAGCTGATGAACCAATTGCTTCATTAGATATTTCAATTCAAGCTCAAGTTGTTAACTTGTTAAAAGATTTATGTAAAAATAAAAATATTGGAATGGTCTTTATTGCTCATGATTTATCTATGATTGAATATATTGCTGATCAAGTTCAAATTATGCACTTAGGTAAAATTGTTGAATTTGGTGATACTGAAGCTATTTATGCTAATCCAATTCATCCATACACAATCAACTTATTTAAAGCTATTCCTAAAATTTCAAATGCTAATGAAAAATTCCAAGATGTTAAATTTGAAATTTCATACTTACAAGAACAACAATATCCAAATATCCCATCAGTACATTGTGTTGAAAAAGATAAACACTTTGTATTTGGAACAAAACAACAATTTGATAAATGAATGAAATTAAATTATCACAATGAAAAATAAAATTAAAAATAAACTAATTAAAGAATTTGGTTCATTAAGATTTTGATTAATTAATTTAGGATTCTTAATATTAGGAATAACCTTATTCTTGCTATCATATTTTTATAAAAACAGTGATTCTAACTATGCTAGAAGAACTTTATTAGATAGTATTAGTTTTTCATCTTATATAGTAGCTTTAGTAAGTATCTTATTTATTGTTTTTAAACTAGGATTTTTATCTAATGTTATTAAGAACTTTAAAGAAGGTAGAGCAAGTTATAAAAAAGCTGCTGAAGAACGTAAGTTAAAAAAGATGACCCCAAAAGAGAAAGAAGTTTATTTAAAACTCCAAAAGAAAGATCTTGAAAAAAAGCAAAATCAACCTAAAAAAACTTTATTTCCTTTTATCTTTGTTTTCTTACTCTATGGAATTCCATCAATTGTTTTTATTATCATTGCATTAACTGTATAGAAAAAAGCGCCGGATTATGAAGGCGCTTTTTATAATAATTATTTTATATAAAATATGTAAAAATATGTGTAAACATTAAGAAAGGTTTTATTTATTTATTTAAAAAAGAAATCATAAAATAAATAAAATCAAAAAAAGGAGTGTAAACTAAAATATATCTTTAATATTTAATGTAAAACCTTGTACTATATGTTCCTAGAAAGATAATTTTTATAAGAAAATCATGATCTTTGGCGAGTGCCATAAACATACAAACATAACACTTACTAATCTTTTTAAAAAATATTTGGAATAACGTATTGAAAAGTAAAGTAACCAATTAAAAAATATAAATGAGTCAACAAAATTAATTTTACAACGAGTTTTGATAATTAATAAATATTTAAACTTGATATATAACGATTTTTAAATGATATTTAATTAATAGAATAGATTTTTATAGAATTTTAATAAATAATAAGAATGATTTGATTTTGTACGAATTTTGTAAATTTATAAATAAATATATATGAGGTGTGGTAATTGTTTAGTACCACAATTTTGTCTAAACAATGAGATATTTCTATCTCATAAATATTATAAAATTTATTTAGAAAAAATTATTTAAAATATTTTTAATTTTTTTTAATTGTGAAACTTATGATTAATAATTTAAATCATACTTTTATGAATAAAATAAAAACTAAGTTTTAACTTAGTTTTTACATTCTTATATTTCCAGTAGTTCTTGGATAAGGGATAGCATCTCTAATGTTTTCGATTCCAGTTACATACATTACTAATCTTTCAAATCCTACACCAAATCCAGCACTTTGCATATGACCAAATCTTCTAAGATCTAAATATCATTTTAAATCTTTTTCATCAATGTTTAATTCTTTAACTCTTTGAACTAATTTATCATAATTTGATTCACGTTCACTTCCACCTACTAATTCACCAATTCCAGGAACTAAAAGGTCAAAAGCCGCTACTGTTTGATTATCATCATTTTGATACATATAAAATGCTTTAAATTCTTTAGGGAAATTAATTACAGCTATTGGACATTTATAAACTTGTTCAGTTAAATATTTTTCGTGTTCACTTGCAAGATCTAAACCAAAATAAATATTTTTTTCTTCAAAAATATCTTTAACTTTTTTTAATTCAGCTATTGCTTCTTTATAATCAACTATTTTTAAAGGCGATTCTAAAAAGTGCTCAAGTTTAGCAATTAAAGTATTATTAGAAACTGAATCTAATAACTCTAATTCAAATTTATGTTGAGCCATTGTGTTTCTAATTACTACTTTTAACATATCATCTGCAAGTTTAATTACATCATTTAATTTATAAAATGCAACTTCAGGTTCAATCATTCAAAACTCTGCTAAATGACGTTTGGTGTTTGATCTTTCAGCTCTAAAAGTAGGTGCAAAAGTATAAATTTTATTCATACCAATTGCATAACTTTCTCCATGAAGTTGTCCTGTTACACCTAAAGTAGCTTTATTTCCGACTCCAAAAAATGGATCTTTTTGTGAATCATCAACATTAAAAGTTTCTCCAGCACCTTCACCATCATTTGAAGTAATAATAGGGCTATTCATATAGTAAAATTCTCTATTAATAAAGAATTTATGTACTTCTTGAGCTAAAGTTGAACGAATTAACATAACTGCACGTAAAATGTTAGTTCTATGTCTTAAATGCGGAATTTCTCTTAATGTTTCAAGTTTCATTTCTTGGTTTTGGATCGGATAATCTTCATCAACATTTTTTAATTCGAGCAACTCATTTGCTACTAATTCAATAGGTTGTTTTGCATTAGGTGTAGCATTTAAAGTTCCTTTAATTACCATAGCAGCTCCAGGTCTAATGCTATCTAATTGTTCAAAATCAAAATCACCTTTAAATACAACTTGAAGGTTTTTAATGGTAGAACCATCATTTAGTTCAATAAAACGAATTTTTTTATTACCTCTGTTTGATGAAACTCATCCTTTAACTACAACATCAGTTCATCCGTCATAAAAAACTGGTTTTAATAAATATTTTTTAATTGAATTCATTTGTTCCTCTAATCTAATTTAATTTTTACTATTATTTTATTAATTTTACTTAAGTTTGAATCTGCTATTTTTGGAGCGTGAAATTCTTTTGGTAAAAATAAAGCAAAATATCCATCTTTTAAAATTACACTATTTTGATATTCATCAACTTTTACAAAAGCAACATCTTTATCTAAGAAACTATCTAATGTATTTTCTTTTGTAACTTTTGTATCATTATCAAAATAAATAATTTCATTACAATCTCCACCATAAAGATGAATATCAACAGTTCTTTGGTGAATTTCACCAAATTTTTCTTCATAATTTGACTCAAAATCTTTTTTAACTAAGAAAATACCATCCATTATTTCAGTCATTCCTGCTGAAATTTTATTGATATCAATTAATTGAATTAATGATAAAGCACGATTAATTTTTTGTCCATTAGCATCATCACTAAATTGATAATTACTTGCATTGATTATTTTGTCATAAATCATAATTTAAACCTTCTTTTTTTGTATAATATATTTTCAATTATAACATATTAAAAATAATATATATAAGCATAGTTTTATGCTTATTAATTAATATAATAATCAACTTAAAGGAGTATTATGCTAAGAATAATTGCTGGAAAACATCGTAATAGATTATTAGAACAACCTAGTAAATCAAACACAAGAGCCACAACTGAAAGAGTAAGGGAAGCAGTATTTTCTTCAATCCAATTTGATTTAGTAGATAAATCATTTTTAGATTTATTTGCAGGAAGTGGTGCTTGAGGACTAGAAGCTATTAGTCGTGATGCAAGTTATGTAGAATTTGTAGATAATAATAAAGAAGCATTTAATGTAATTTCTGCTAATGCTAAAAGTTTAAAAGAAAATAATTTAAAGATTTGACAAATGAGTGCTTTAGAATATTTAAAAAGAACAAAACAAACTTTTGATTTTATTTTTATTGATGCTCCATTTGAAGAATATGATTTAGTTAATCAAGTTTTAAGTTCAATTAACGAACTTAAAACTTTAAATAATAATGGAACTATCATTGTAGAAACTAATAAATTAGATCAAATTATTTTACCAGCTGAGTATGAAATGATCAAACATAAAAGATATGGAAAAATTGATATTTTATATATCAAAGAAAGATAATATGTCTAAATTAAACAATGTTAAATGTAAAGAATTAAGCTATGAAGGGTTAGGAGTGGCTAATTTAGATGATAAAAAATTATTTGTTTATAATTTCTTACCTAATGAAGTAGCTAATATAAATATCATTAAACAAACTAAACATATTTCTTTTGGTATAGCAAAAGAAATATTAACCGCTTCAACAGATAGAATTAATAATGATTTTTCATATTCTTTTCCATTAGAAATCTTAGATTATCAAAAACAATTAGAAGCTAAAAATAACTATTTAAATAGTTTATTTTCTAGAAATTTAAATCTTAAAAATAAGATCTTAAAACCAATTATAGCTTGTGATAATAAAAATAACTATAGAAATAAAGTAAGAATTGCTTTTGATACAAAAATAGTAGATAATAATCCAAGGTTAATCTTGGTTGAACATCAAGGTAAAAGTGAGAAATTGGTTGAATTAAACTCAATTAATCAAACTAATTTTATTAAACCTCAAGTTTTAGAAACTATTTTTAATCTCTTGCAAACTTATGTTAAACCTTCAAGTTATAAAATGCTTAAAGGATTAACTATTAGAATAAATCAATTAAATCAAATTGATTTATTAATTTTAGTTAATAATGATTTTGATTTACCTAAGCAATTAGTTTCAAATATCATTAATACTTTTGGTTCTAATAAAATTAAACTCCAAGAAGCTAAATTAAACCATAAAACTAATACTCAAAAAATTAAAATAATTAACAATATTGATTTTAAAATGCAATTATGCAATCAAAATTTTGCTATTGACATCAATTCATTTTTTCAAGTTAATAACTTTATTGCAAATAAAATGTTTGAATACATTCAAAATCTAACTAAAGATCAAAACAGCAATACTATTTTAGACCTTTATTGTGGTAGTGGTATTATTGGGCAATTAATTGGTTCTAATAACAAAATTATAGGTATTGATATTGATAAAGATTCAATTATTCAAGCTAAAAATAATGCTTTAATTAATAACAAAATCAATAGTAAATATTACGCAGGAGATGTTTATAAAGTTATATCTAAGTTAAATTTAGATCTTACTAATGCATTAGTAATAGTAGATCCTCCAAGAAAAGGTTTATCAAAAGAATTTATAGAATGGTTTAACTCTAATAAATTTACTCAATTAATTTATATCTCTTGTGATCCCAGAACATTAACAAGAGATTTAATAGAATTACAAAAATTAAATTATCAAATTGATTCAATACAACCATTTGATATGTTTCCAAACACTTTTCACTTAGAAAATGTTGTTTTAATTTCTAAAAATAAAATAATATAAAAGATGGATAAAACCAAAACAAAAAAGATGGATATAAATTCCATCTTTTTTGTTTAATTCTCTATTGATTCAATAGTATTATTCTTGACAAATCAAGAATAAGAATTATGAAAACAATTTAAAAAACATATGTCTTTTGATAAAGACATATGTTTTTTATTGGATAATATTTAAACTATCGTTTTCGATCACTTTTTTAACATATTTATCTTGTTTAATTTTCGATCATAAAAATAAACCAAAAAACAATAATGAAAGTGTTGGGATTAAAAGGAATAATGCAAACAATCCTTTTAAATCTGCATAAGAACCTAATGAAGTTTTTAACCAAATAGACACTACAACACCTAAAAATAGCAACAGTAGCACAAATACAATATTTAAATAGTGTTTGAAGTTTATTCACTTTAGTACATCATCATTTTTTACATCAATTAATTCCAAATCTTTTGATTTCAAAGTGAATTCGGTATTACTTTGTCTCATTAACGAATTAAAGAATTTATATTTTTGGTATGAAACATAACCTGTATAACCGTTATAAGTCATTATAGATATTGACAATATAAAAAACATTGCATATAAAATCATTAACTCTTTTGCAATTTCACTTCTATATAAAAGTGTCATTATTAAAATAAGTAATAAACCTATATTAAAAAATATTAATGATAAACTAATTAAATATCTTTGTCTTAAATGTGGTACTCTTAAAAATAAATAACCTTTAGAAACAATTGTTGTTTGGTTTTGATCATTAAATGAGTTAAAGATATATTTTTTATAATTATCAATTGTAATAACAGTGTAAAAAATATAACTAATAAACATTGCATAAAACATCAATGGTATTATTGGACTAGTTTTTCATGCAAGAAACGTAAATTGAAGTTTAGTATATATTTCAACGATAAATAACACCCCATAAACAAGTAAGTTTATTAAAGTTGCTACTCTAAAAATCAAATATTGTTTATCTTGATATTTGCTTATAAGTTTAATTATTTTTAAATTTATATTCCTATTAAATAGTTTTAACAGAATTCAAAGATTAGACAAACTCAATAACATCAATAAAGCTATATTGAAAATTATCATCCATCAAAAATCACCTTTTATTATTGTGATGGTTATTAAAAATATAGATATAGCTAAATTGATAAAGAACAAAATAATAGTTAGCATAATGTTATTTTTATTAATTAAGTTGTTTTTGTTTTCGTTTTTCATTATTCCACCTTTTTTATAAATATTTGATACACAATTTATCTACTGAATTAGATCTTTAAAAATACAAATCATACTTTAGTTTTTTATTTAATTTACAATGGTTAAATTATTAACTATAGTACTGGTTTTGTTTGTAATTTGACTTATTTATTTTTTTATCATTTCATATTTTTATAACAAACACAATACTATTACCCACAAATAAAACACAACTTAAACCAACATATATGATGAAAGATATTCCTTTTGAAAAAAATGATAAAAATAAAACCCATTCAAACACTGATAAGTGAAACATTAATATAGATAGTACAAAAAGAATAAATGTTAGTATTAAAATGAATCCAAATTTAAAGTTTACTCACCTTCTTATTTGAATATTGTTAGAATCTAAGTATTCTATTTTATCGTACTCAAAAGTAATTTCATTTTGTTCTACAAGAAACAAACCGTTTAAAAAATTAAATTTATTATAAGCACTTCTTGCTGCTCTAGCATAAAAATATCAACAAAACATTAACAATACAATTACAATGCTAGAAACCATAAAATATATATATTGAACACTTGACATAATACCGATAAATAATACAAAAATTAGCATAATAGAAGACCCTAAGAGTCCAAACATTATAAATTGATGTACATTTCTACAGCTTTGATTGTAATAAACTAGTTCTTCTTTTGTTAAGGTGATAGTATTTATTTTTTTATAAAATAATGGTAGAATAATATCCTTGTAAGTTTTCATTGTCATACAACAATATAGCAAAAATAATATAAATAATAAATAGTACATTATTGTTAATGTATCACTTGCTAATAACGCTCTTCTTGCAATAAAATAATTACTTAAGAATAAATCAGCAATATATAATAAACTATAAATTAAAAAACTAATTAAGAAACTTAATCTAAAAAATAAATACTGTTTATCACAAATTCTTAATAATAAAATTACAATTTTTGATGACTTTCAATTTTTAAATAAACTTAATAGCATAATGATATTAGGTCAACTAATGAAAACAGTAATTAAAACCCCAATTATTAACCATCATCAAAGTTTATCATCCAACTTAAACTTTTAACAATTTATAACGACTAAACGATTTTTTAGACCTTTGAAACACCATTTAAAGGCTATTGATCGTTTAGTTTTTTTATTAATTTTAGTACGTAATTTTCATCAATATCAAAGCATTCATAAATTCGTTTTTGTTTGCTTGTTAATCTGTATTTTCTTTTAATTTTTCCGTCTTCGTTTACCACAATATATTTAATTAGTTCACCTAAAATTGTTGGTAAAGTTACGTTGGAATCCATACTTCTTAATTCTTCGGTTTTGTGATAAATTGAAGATGAAATTATTGTCGAAATAAATCCAATTAACATCTTTGAGCTAAAGATACTTGAGTTAGTTGAATAGGTTTTGTAAAGGTCACATTGTGACTTTAAAACCTTAAATGTTTTTTCGATATTGTCTCTTCTTTTATAAATTTTTAACACTTCTTCAGGTGTTAAATTTTCATTAGAAACAATTACAAAATAACCAGATTGATCAATCACTTCTTGTAATTTTTCTTTATTTATTCCGATATTTGTAATACGTTTTGTTGTTTCATCAAATTCAATAGTTAAATAATTTTTAGTTTCTAAAAGCATTTGTTCATTAACTTTTTTAACGTTTGAAAACTGTTTCTTTAACACCTTTGCAACGTTTTTAAAATAATTAATTTCTCTTTCTGATTTTGCAGCACTATAAAAAATAAAAGTATTGTATTTTTTATTAATTGCTTTGTAAACAAATTCCTTAGATTTAATTCCATAAACATCAAAATCTTCAATATAGTTAGCTGTGTTTAAATAAACATCTTTCTTAAATTTGTTAATAAGTTCTTTGATAGTTTTGATGTAAGTTTTAGCCATACATACGAATTTATAACCTTTTTTATCTATAAAACTTAGGTTTTCAGCACTATAGTAACCTCTGTCCGCAACAAAACATAGGTCTTTAAAACCTAAATTATTAGCTTTTTCAACCACCATCGAACATTGTGTTTGATCAGTTATTGAACCCGGATAAACATCGTGAAAAAGTGGTAATCCGTAATGTTGATCATTTAAATAAACTACATTAATGATTGGATTATTTTCTTGATCTTTTGCATAACCATATTCTGCAATATCGATATTTGGAGAACTGAAATTGAAGTTTGTACCATCTAAATTTACAAATACTTTCTTAATGTTGTGTAGTAAAGACTGAGCGTGTTTAGCTCATTTTGTATTAAATTCAGCAATGGTTTTATCGTCAATTTCTTTGTTTAAAATGTTAGAAATTGTACCTTGTGAGGGAACTTTATTTAATCCACAATAATTGTTAAATGCTCATTTTTCAAAATGTTGAATTTTTGAATTTTTGTTTTCTAAAAAGTAGTATGCAAGTGCTTTTATAATCTCCGCTCTATCTCCAAAAACTTCTTCAAAAATCTTATCAAGTCCTAGATCTTCAATAATCTTTTCAAATAAAGCATAGTGTCCAAAATTTTGTGAAAAATTAAATTGTTGATTTTCACATTCATCAATTTTTTCTTTGTTTGGAAAGATCTCAAAGTATCTATCATTTGGGATTAATTTCTTTGGATCTTTTGGGTCAAGTTTTCCAATTAAAACCCTTTTATCAAGACTATACTTTTTACCTTTTTGATACTCTGAAGATATTGAAAAATAAACATATTTTTGATTGTTTTTATTTGTTAAAATTCTTGTTCTTGGTGGTAAGTCAACTGATGTATATTTAGCCATTTTTTCTCCTTCGATATAGTAGTTATATTATATAACTATTATATCATAAAAGTAAAGAAAAAATTCACGAAAAATTAACTTTTTTTGACAATTTTTCGTGAATTAAATCAGTTTAACAACTTTAGTTATAATTTGTTAAAAGTTTAAGTAATAAGTTTAATAACTAAAGCAAAATAAAAAGCATAGATTAAGTAATCTATGCTAATAGTTTAATTAAAAATGTAAAAAATGTATTTTGAATTGTAAGAATTGTTGGCGGGGGTTAAAGGAATCGAACCCTTATCATCGGTTTTGGAGACCACTATATTGCCATTATACTAAACCCCCATTTTGGTAAATTATTTACCAAAACGAAAGTGACATACATCACCATCTTTCATTATATAATTTTTTCCTTCAGAACGAAGTTTTCCAGCAGCTTTAGCTCCTGCTTCACCATTATTATTAATGTAATCTTCAAAGGCGATAACATCAGCTTTAATGAATTTTTTCTCAAAATCTGTATGGATAACTCCAGCACATTTAGGAGCGGTTCAACCTTTGTGATATACTCAAGCTCTAGCTTCTAAAACTCCTGCAGTAAAATAAGTTTCTAAATTTAATAAATCAAAAGCTTCTCTAGTTAAAACATCTAATCCAGAAGTTTCAATTCCATACATTCCAAGTAATTCAGCTTTTTCTTCTTCGTTTTCAACTTCAATTAATTCACTTTCTAATTGAACACAAATTGGAATGATTTTTTCATTATCTTTTAATGAGTTTTTTAAAGCACTAAATAAAGGATCATTTGCATAATTAGCAAATTGGTCATTGCTTAAATTAGCTACATAAATAATAGGTTTAAAGGTTAATAAATGATAACCTTTAACGTATTTTAATTCATTTTCATCAAATTCTAAATCTCTAACAGGTACTTCAGTTTCTAATGCTTGTTTAATTTTTAAAGCAGCATTTTGCTCGATAATACCTTCTTTATCACCTGCTTTAGCTTTTTTAGCAACCCTATTTAAAACATTGTTAATAGTTTCTAAATCTGCAAGCATTAATTCATAATTGATGATTTCTTTATCTCTAACAGGATCAACTGAGTTAGCAACGTGCATTATGTCTTTATTTTCAAAACATCTAACTACGTGGATAATAGCATCAACTTCACGAATGTTAGCTAAGAATTTATTACCTAAACCTTCACCTTTTGACGCTCCTTGAACTAATCCAGCAATATCAACAAAGTCAAATGTCGCATAGATAATTCTTTCAGGATTAATAATTTCTGCAATTTGTTGTAATCTTTTATCAACTAAAGGAACTGATGAAATATTAGGTTCAATAGTTGTAAAAGCATAATTACATGATTCAACTTGTTTTTTAGTAATTGCACTAAATAAAGTACTTTTTCCTACGTTAGGTAAGCCTACAATTCCTGCTTTTAATGCCATAATTTCTCCTTAATTAGTATATTATGCATATTTTACTAAAATTTAGCAAAAATAAAAATGTTTGTTTGACCAAACATTTTTTAGTTTTCTTTTAATCCAACAGTGTTATTTGTTCATAGTTCATAATAAAGTTGTTTATTTTTAAGTAGTTCCAAATGAGTACCTTTTTCAAGAATTTTTCCTTGATTTAATACTAAAATTAAATCACACTTTTTAATAGTGCTTAATCTATGAGCAATAATCAAAGTGGTTTTATTTTTGATTAATTTATCCATTGCGTTTTGAACTACAAATTCAGTTTTAGTATCGATATTACTTGTTGCTTCATCTAACACTAAAATAGGAGCATTTTTAAAGTTAGCTCTTGCAATAGAAATTAATTGTTTTTGACCTTGAGATAAGGTGTTACCTGAGTTTTTAATCAATGTTTCATATTTATTTTTCATTTTATCAATATGAATATCTAAGTTAGAAATTTTAGCTGCATTTTGAATTTCTTCTTCTTGGTTTTCGGTTAAAGTTTCACCATAAGTAATATTATTTTTAACTGTATCAGTAAAAATAATAGAATCTTGTAAAACATAAGATATTGCTTTACGCAAGGAATCTTTTTCAATATTTTTAATATCAATCCCATCAATTGTTATAGTTCCTTTAGTGATTTCGTAAAATCTAGCTAAAAGATTAATAATAGTAGTTTTTCC
The DNA here is from genome assembly GCF_009792315.1 of Mycoplasma sp. NEAQ87857. Lineage (NCBI taxonomy): Bacteria > Bacillati > Mycoplasmatota > Mollicutes > Mycoplasmatales > Mycoplasmataceae > Mycoplasma > Mycoplasma sp. NEAQ87857. Next base: position 647,621 of record NZ_CP045542.1, read on the forward strand.
TGCACCTGTATGACCTACTAAAGCTACTTTTTGACCTGGCTTAACACTAAATGAAATATCTTGCAAAATTGTAATATCACCATATCCAAAACTAACATTATCAAAAACAATTTGTCCTTTAACTAAAGTTAATTGATCATTATTGTTTCAAGCTAGTTCATAATTTGGGTCATTTTCAATATAATCAATGATTTGATTATTTTTATCTAAAGATACTTTTTGAATTGAGATTGTTCCACTATCTTGTTCAATTGGTTGATCTAAAAGATTAAAGATTCTTCTAGCTCCTGCAAGTGCAGAAGCAAAAGAACTATAATTTAAAGCAATATCAGAAACAGGGTTAGCAAATGATTTAGAAAATTGTGTGAATGAAATCAAAGTACCAACACTTAGAGTAATAAAAGTTCAATTACCTTGATTTAAAACAATTATTCCACCAATTAAAGTAACAATTGCATATCCTATATTTCCAAGGTTAAATGATGTACTTCAAATAATTTTACTAAGCATTGATGACTTAGAATCATATTGATATAAGTTATCATTTTGACTTTTAAAATCATTAATAACTTTAGTTTGTTGATTAAAAATTTTAATTGTTTTTAAGTCATTTAACATCTCTTCAGTAAATGAATTTAATTTACCAATAGATTGTTGTTTAGATTTAAATAGTTTTTTAGATTTTTTGCTAATTAATAAATCAATAACAAAAATCATCATTATCATAGCAATCATAAATAAAGTTAATAATCAATTAAGATTAAACATTATTATTATTGAGCTGACAATAATAATAACTGAACGAATTAAAGTAGGAAAAGTTTGATTTAGAAAAACTTTTAAAGTATTAATATCAACAGTGAAATTAGATAAAATATCACCTTTTTTATTTTGATCAAAATAACTTACTGGTAATTTTTGTAAATGTTGATACATTTTGATTCTTAATTTTGACATTGTATTATAAGTGATTTTAATCATAATTCGAGTTTGTATAAATGAAATTAATACACTTAAAATAAAAATTAAAAATGAATAAAATAAAGTTCAATAAAACTTAGAATAAGGGAAGGTTTTAACTGTGTATTGATTTGAAGCTAAAAATTGTCCAATTATAATTTTACCGATAAATACTTGGTTGTAAATAATACCTGCAGAACTAAGTAAAATTAAAAATGCAACAAAAACTAATCATCATTTATTATCTTGTCATAATAATTTAATTAATCTTTTAGAGTTATTATTCATTATTATCTCCTAACTCCATTTGCATTTGATATAGTTCTTGATAATATTTACAATTTTTTAATAATTCTTGATGCGTACCTATTTGTTCAATTTTTCCTTGATTTAGCACAATAATTTGATTTAAATCAATAACTGAAGAAATTTTATGAGAAATGATTACTTTAGTTAAGTTATTAATTTTATTAATGCTTTGTTTAATTGAGTTTTCAGTTTGACTATCTAAAGCACTAGTAGCATCATCTAAAATTAATAATTGTGGTTGTTTAATTAAAGCTCTAGCTAGTAAAAATCTTTGTTTTTGACCACCACTAAGATTATTACCTTGTTCTTCAATCATTGAATCTAATCCATCATTTTGCTCAAGAACATATTGTTGGTACATATTTGCTTCTTTTAATACTTCAATCATTTGTTCATTAGTTGCATTAGGATTAGCAAAAAGTAAATTATCTTTAATGCTTCCGGAGAATAAAAAATTATTTTGAAATACTGCACTAATATTATTTCTTAAAGAATGAGGATTAATTTGATTAATATCAGTATTATTGATTAATATTTTTCCATCACTAGCAGGATAAAAATTAGCCATTAAATTAATAATAGTACTTTTACCGCTTCCTGTAGCACCTAATATACCAACTGAACTATTAAATGGAATTTTAAATGAGACATTATTTAATATTTTAGTTTTATCTATTTGATAACTAACATTAACAAATTCAATATCACCAATAAAATCAATTTCTTGTCCATTATTAGCTTCAGAAGTTTGATATTTAAATATTTCATTTACTCTTTTTAAAGAAGGTAAGCTCATTAAAGCTCGACCAAAGGTATTGATTAATCCAATTAATGAACCTGATACCATTCAAATATATGAACCAAAAGCAACTATAGTACCAATTTGAATTTTTTGGTGTAATACTTGCATAGTTCCAATGTATGCTAATGCTAAAATACTCATAAAAATTGTACCCATAATAATAGGACTAATTCATGAAATGTATTTATCTGCTTTAATGTTAGTGTCTTTAACATCGTTAGTAATTTGAGTTACTTTTTGATTTTCATTACCTTGAGCAACATAAGATTTAATTACTCTAATGCTTGAAATATTTTCTTGTATTTTAGAGTTATATTTATCATAAGTTTTTTGAACTTTTTTAAATCAAGGATAAGCAAATCTTATAACTATAATAAATAATATAGTCATTAATGGTAAGCTTACTGCAAAAATAGTTGATAAGCTTAAACTTTCATTAATTGAAAAAATTAAAGCTAAAATCAACATAATTGGGGTTTTAAAAATACCTACAATAGCTTGATTAAAAGCAAATTGAATATTATTAACATCATTATTGATTCTATTAATAATGCTAGCTTTAGAAAAATGATCAACATCTTTTAAAGCAAAAGTTTGCACTTTAGAAAATAATGAATATCGCATATTTCTAGCAAAACCTGCAGCAGATTTAGTTAAACAAACATTTGCTATGATGCTTACTAGAAAAATAACCAATGCCATTATTACTAATTTAACACCGTATTCTAAAGTTTTTTTATAATCACTATTATTTAGGCCTTGATTTATTAAATTTTTTAATAAAGTAGGTAAATAAACTTGGAGGGTAATTTCGACTAAACTTAAAATAATTCCAATTAAGATTAATCAACGAAATTTATAAGTACATTGTCAAAGAGAAATTTTTTGATTTTGTTTCATTATAAAGTTGTATAAGAAAAAAAGCGTTATAAACGCTTTTTAATTATTTATCTTGAACAGCATCTACTCCTGGAAGTACTAATCCTTGTAATAATTCTAAACTAGCTCCTCCACCTGTAGATACGTGTGAGAATTTTTCTTCCATTCCAAGTTTTTCAACAGCAGCAACACTATCACCACCACCAACAACAGAATAACATCCATCTAATGCAGCAATAGCTTTACATACAGCTAATGTACCATTTTTGTAGTGTTCAAATTCAGTAACACCCATAGGTCCATTTCAAACAACTGTTTTAGCTCCTTCAAGAGCTTTTGAGAATAATTCGATTGATTTAGGTCCTAAATCTAATCCCATGTATCCTGCAGGAATATCACCTTCGAAGAATTTAGGTTCTTCATCAGCGAATTTTGTAGAACAAGCATGATCAACAGGTAAAATAACTTTATCTGAGTATTTAGCTAAGAAATCTTTTGCTAATTCTACATAATCATCTTCTACTAATGATGTTCCAATTGTTTCACCTTTAGCTTTCATGAAAGTATAAGCCATACCTCCACCAATGATCATTTTATCAGCAATTTTTACTAAGTTTTCTAATACTTGAATTTTATCTGAAACTTTAGCTCCACCAATAATAGCTACATAAGGGTGTTCTGCACCTTCAATAGCTTTTCCTAATGAACTAACTTCTTTTTCCATTAAGTATCCTAAAGCTGATTCTTTAATGTTTTTAGCAATACCAACGTTTGAAGCGTGAGCTCTATGTGCTGTACCAAAAGCATCATTAATAAATACATCTCCTAAAGAAGCTCAGTATTTACCTAATTCTGGATCATTTTTGCTTTCAGCTTTGTTGTTTAAATCTTCAAAACGTGTGTTTTCAACTAAAACAACTACACCATCTTTCATTTCATCAATAGTTTTTTCTAATAATTCACCACGTGTTTGGTTTACAAAAACAACAGGTGATCCTAATTGATTAGCTAATTCTACAGCAACTGGTTTAAGTGATTTTGATAATTTATCTTCTTCACTTTTAACTCTACCTAAGTGAGAAAATAAGATTGGTTTTCCACCTTCTGCAAGAATTTTTTTAATTGTTGGTAAAGCAGCTGTAATTCTTTTGGTTGAAGTAATAACACCATCTTTAACTGGTACATTAAAGTCAACTCTAACTAAAACTTTTTTACCTGATAAAACAACATCATCAATTGTTTTTTTCATAATAAATTACTCCTTAAAATATTTAATTTTTAAAAATTATAACACTTATAATAAACATTTTATGATTAAATAAATTTAAAATTTTTATACTTTAAAATAGTATTTTAAATAATTAAATTTATTAAAAATACTTAAAAAGTTGCATTAATCGCTTAAAAAATATATTTCATTAATATTATTAAATATGGTAAAATAAAAAAACTATGCTGCTTATTTTAATAAGTAGCTATGTTTTAAATGTGGTATAATTATCATAGTATTTTTAAACTACACAATCAAGTAGAAAGGTTTGTTTTATGAAAGAAATTACAGTTAAAATTATTGATCCTGTAGGTATTCACGCTCGTCCAGCAACAATGTTAACAGGTGCTGCTACAAAATTCAAATCAGAATGCAAAATAATTACAGGACAAAAAGAAGCTAACCTTAAGTCAATTATGAACGTTATGGCTTTAGGTGTTAAATGTGGTACAGATATCACTATTAGAGTAAATGGTGAAGATGAAGATGCTGCATTAGAAAACATTGAAAAAGTTTTAAAAGACAACAATTTAATTTAATTATCATAAACTACCTTCAAGGTAGTTTTATTTTAAAAAAATGTAATAAAAAAACTACCTAGAAGGTAGATATGGTGCCCAAGACAGGACTTGAACCTGCACGGATTGCTCCACTAGATCCTTAGTCTAGCGTGTCTGCCAATTTCACCACTCGGGCAATTGATATTATTATACCATTATATTTAATAGTTCAAAACTATTAAAACAAATAATGATAGTAATTTTAATACTATATTTAATTACTTAATTTTTATAACTCAAATACTTAAAATTAAGTAATTAAATATTAAATAAAAATGAATTAAAAGTATAATTTAAAATAAATTATGAACAAGAATTTAGCTAATCAACTTCGACCTAACAAGATCGATGATATTGTCGGTCAAACTCATGTTAAAAAGTTATTAAAACAAGTTGTAAAAAACAACCTTACAACTAGTTTTTTATTTTTCGGTGAAAGCGGTATTGGCAAAACCACTGCAGCAATGTGCTTAGCTAATGAGATGAATTTAAATTGAGGTTATTTTAATGCTAGTGTGGATGCTAAAAATAAATTAATTGAAATTTTAGATAATTGTGATGTAGTAATTATTGATGAAATTCATCGTTTAAATAAGGATAAACAAGATATTTTGCTTTCTTATTTAGAATTTGACAAAATCATAGTTTATGCAACAACTACTGAAAACCCATATTTTAAAGTAGTTCCTGCTTTAAGAAGTAGAATGCAAATTTTAGAATTATATAAATTAAGTATCAATGATATAGTAGATGGTTTAAGAAAAATAATTGATCAAAATTTTAACAATCTAAATATCAGCGATAAAATGCTAATTGAATTAGCTAATTATTCTGCAGGAGATTATCGTTCTAGCATTAATAATTTACAAATGTTAGCTTTGTTAAAATCAAATAATGAACCAGTATCTTTAGCCGATTTAAAAGATATTATTCCTAATATTAATTTTTATAGTGATGCAAATTCAACAGCTCATTATGATAATTTATCAGCTTTTCATAAATCTTTAAGAGGAAGTGATTATAATGCTGCTTTATATTATGGTTTATTGATTTTAAAAAGTGGTGATTATGATGGTTTATTTCGTAGAATGCTTTGTGTAGCTTATGAAGATATTGGATTGGCCTCTATTGGAATTGGATCTAGAGTCGAAAATGCAATTAAAGCTTATGAAAGATTAGGAATGCCTGAAGGAAAATTACCTATAACTTATGCAATTATGGATTTAGCTTTAGCTCCTAAATCTAATTCAGTTTATCAAGCAATTAATCAAGTTGAGCAAGTATTAAATCAAGGTCAAATTTATCAAGTTCCTAAACATTTAAAAGATGCTCATTATAATAGTGCTAAAAAATTAGGATATGGATTAGAATATTTATATCCACATGATTATCCTAACAATTACATTAAACAAGATTATTTACCTAAGGAATTACTAAATTATCAATTTTTTGAATTTGGTGATAATTTAGTTGAAAAAAAATTAAAGCAATATTGAACTAATATTAAAAAAGGAGATAAAGATGAAGTTTAATTTAGAAACAATTAATACTTTAGAAGATTTAAAACAAATTAAAGCTAAAGTATATTCAAATGATGGAGAAATATTTCAATTACAACAACAATTAAAATCTGCACCAGTAGATCAAAAAAAAGCTATTGGACAACAAATTAATGTTTTAAAACAAGAGTACCAAAAATTCTTTGATCTAGCTGAAGCTAGAATCAAAGAATTAGAAATTAATCGTAAAATTAATTCTGAATTTATTGATGTAACTACACCAGTATTAAAAACCGCTTCATTAAATCCTATTACAATTATTGAAGAAAGAATGAAAGATTGATTTCTTGCTCATGGATATTATCAAGAAGAAATGGGTGAAATTGTTTCAGATTTATATAACTTTGAACGTCTAAATATTGCAAAAGATCACCCTGCTAGAGCTATGCATGATTCATTATATTTAAATGCAACTACTTTATTAAGAACTCACAACACAGGAATTACAGCTAAAGTTTTAGAAGATAATAAAAACAAAGTAATATCAACTTTTGCAATAGGTAAAGTTTATCGTAATGATGAAGATGATGCAACTCATAGTCATCAATTTACTCAAGTAGATTTTGTAAGTGTTGGAAAAGTTAGTTTTTCTAATTTAATTTGAACTTTAAAATCATTATTATCTTATGTTTTAGAAGCAGAAATTGAAATTAGATTAAGACCTAGTTATTTCCCTTTTACTGAACCTAGTGTTGAAGTTGATATGTTTTACAATAATAGATGAATTGAAGTTTTAGGTGCAGGAATGCTTCATCCACAAGTGTTAAAACTTGCAGGATATTCAAACGAATACAATGGATTTGCAGCAGGAATAGGAATTGAAAGAATTACAATGATTAAATATGGATTTAGTGATATTAGAGATTTATATAAAAATGATTTAAGAATAATGGAGCAATTTAGAAATGAAAGATAGTTTTTTAAAAATATTACAACAAGAAGGTCAAAAAGAATATTTCACTAATATTTTAAATTCCCTAAAAGCTGCTGAAATTGCAGGATTAGAAGTTTATCCACATCAAATGGATTTATTTAAAGCGTTTGAATTTTTCCAAACCAATGAAACTAAAGTTATTTTTCTAGGTCAAGATCCATATCATACTAAAGGTGTTGCTGATGGTTTGAGTTTTAGTACCAAAAGTAATAAAACTCCACCAAGTTTAAATAATATCTTTAAAGAATTAAAGAAAGATTATCCTAAAACTAAAATTGAAACTAATGATTTAACCGCTTGAGCTAAACAAGGAGTTTTATTATTAAATACTAGCTTATCCGTGATTGCAAATAAACCTAATTCTCATAGTAAAATCGGTTGAAAAACTTTTACTTTAGAAGTAATAAAGCAGGTTCTATTAGCTAATCCTAATGTTATTGTGGTGCTTTTAGGAAAAGAAGCTCAATCATTTGTTAAAAGTTTAAATATTCCAAGTCAAAATAAAATTGAACTATCTCATCCAAGTCCATTTAGTTATAAAAAAGGATTTGAAAATAGTGGATTATTCAAATTAATTAATAAAAAATTAAAACAAACTCATCAAACACCAATTAAATGAGATTTAAAGAAATAAGGAGAGTGTATGATTTTATCTTTTAATCACTTAAAAAAATACTTACCAAATTATAAACTTTCAACTAAAGATGTCGAGTATGCATTAAATGAGCTTGGAATTGAAGTTGAAACAGTTACTAAATTCTCAGATGTTGAAGGTCTAGTATTTGCTAAAGTTTTAGATGTTTATCAAAATCCTGAATCTGATAGATTAGATATTGTTAAGCTTTTAACTAAAAATGGTGAAGTACAAATTCAAACTAATAATAGAATTTTAAAACCTGGAGATTTAACTATTTGCTTTCCTGTAGGGGCAAAAAAAGGAGATATGACCTTTAATGAAGTTGTGCTTAAAGGTCATAAATCTCAAGGGATGATGGCTGCTTGAAGTGAAATTGGTTATGATTGAGAATTATTAGCAGATAAAAATCAAGTTTTAGTTTTACCTAATGATTTTGCTACCATTGAAGATGATGCAATGGCAAAATTAGGTTTAGATGATTATTTAATTGAAATTTCAACTACAGCAAACAGAAATGATGCTAATTCTTATTATATTATTGCAAAAGAACTTGCAGCATTTTTTGAAACAGATTTTGTTTTTGAAATTAATCCTGTTGAATCAAATTTTGAATCAAACTTTAAATTAGTTAATAATGAAGCAAAGGTAGATTATTTATCATTTGTTGAGGTTAAAGGTAATAAAGAAACTTCATTAGAAGATAAAATGCTTTTAGCAAAACATAATATTAGTTCAAAATTTGCTTGAAGCATTAATTTAACTAACTTATGTTTAATTGAAATAGGAGCTCCTGCTCATGTTTATGATGCAAGTAAAATTACTGATGATTTAGGTACTAAAATTACAAGTGATAAATTTGTAATTTTAGGTAATAAAGAAGTTGAAGTAAAAGATGTCTTAACTATTTGTGATAGTGAGAAAAATATTTCTTTAGCTTGTGTTATGGGATTAGAAAATACTAAAACTGAAGAATCAAGTAATGATTTATTATTTGAAATTGGGGTATTTGATCCTAAATTAATAAGACATGGAGCTAAAGAAATTAAATTAAATTCAAACTCATCAAACCAAGGTTCAAGAGTTATCACCCCAGAAATAGCTAATTTAGGTATTAATTTTATTCGTTCATACTGCAATGGTTTAGCAATCTCTCAAACTATTAATCCAATAAATGTACCAAATAAAAAAGAAATTCAACAAAATGATGAATTAATCAAAAGATATGCAAATATTAATGATTTATCAGTGTTTGATGACGCTAAAAAGAAATTAACTAAATTAGATTTTGAATTTATTGATAATAAAATATTAGTTCCTAATTATAGATATGATGTAGAAATTTTTGAAGATATTATTGAAGAAATTTTTAGATTTTACTCATACAAAAACTTTGAACCAGCTAAATATCTTAATGCTCCTATAGCAACAAATCAAAGAAATATTACTAAAGAAAAGTTTACAGCTGTAGGATTTAGTGAAGTTAGAACTTTTACCTTAGTTTCAAAAGAAAAGAATTTATTAAACATCTTTGACTTTGATGCAAATATAAGCTTGATGACTTATGTTTCAAAAGAACGTGAGCAAATTCGTAATTCAATCATTACATCAATGCAAGAGGTAGTTGAATACAACCAAAAACGTAAAATGACTAATATTAATATCTTTGAAAAAGGAATGGTAAATAATAATCAAATGGTTTATGGATTAGCGTCAACTACTATGTCATTTTTAGAATTAAAACAAGTTATTATTAATTTCTTAGATGATAGAGAATTAGAATTTAAACCATTAAACGATAATCAATACATTCATCCAAATGTATCAGCATACATTCATAAAAATAATGAGTTAATTGGTTGAATTGGAAAAATTCATCCTTTATATGATCAAACAAATGCTTTTTATGCTGAATTTAAAGAAATTCCAACTAAAAAAGCAACAAAATTTAATTCAGTAGATAATCAACAATTAAAAACTTTAGATTTAACTTTTAGTATTGATTTAAAAAATAATATCGGACAAATTATTGACCAAATTAAACAATTAGGTGATGTTTTTGAAATTATTCAAGTGGATAATTATATTAAACAAGACCAAAGAAATGTAACTTTAAGAATTACTGCTAATGAGCAAGTAATTCAAACAATTAATAACACATATAACAAATAGAGGTGCAATTATGTATCAAAAACTAACTTTAAATGACAAAATTGTTCAAGATGCTATTAATAATGAACTTATTAGACAAGAAAATCACATTGAATTAATTGCGAGTGAAAACTATGTTTCAGATGATGTTTTAAAAGCTCAAGGTAGTGTTTTAACTAATAAATATGGTGAAGGATATCCAAATAAAAGATATTATGGAAGCTGTGAAAATGTTGATGTAGTTGAACAAGCAGCAATAGATCGTTTAAAACAAATTTTTAATGTGAAATATGCTAATGTTCAACCTTATTCAGGATCAGTAGCTAACGCTGCTGCTATTGCTAGTGTAGTTCCTAGTGGTGGAAAAATTATGGGTCTATCATTAGATTGTGGTGGACATTTAACTCATGGTTATAAAATTAGTTTCAGTGGTATTTTTTATGATTCAGTTTCATATAAATTAGATGAAAATGGATTTTTAGACTATGATGCAATTGAAAAATTAGCAATGGAAGAAAAACCAGATTTAATAATTTGTGGTTATTCTGCTTATTCAAGATTAATTGATTTTAAAAGATTTAAAGAAATTGCTGATAAATGTGGAGCTAAATTAATGGCTGATATAGCTCATATAGCAGGATTAATAGCTGCTGGAGAACATCCTTCACCTGTTGGTTATGCTGATATTATTACTTCAACAACTCATAAAACTTTAAGAGGTGGTAGAGGTGGAATTATTATGACTAATGATGAAGCTATTGCTACTAAAATGAATCGTTGAGTATTTCCTGGATATCAAGGAGGACCTTTATTTCATGCTATTGCAGGAAAAGCTGTAAGTTTTTATGAAGCTCTTCAACCTCAATTTAAAGAATATGCAAAAAATATTAAATTAAATGCTCAAAAATTCTGTCAAGCTTTTATTGACAAAGGAGCTTATATAGTAAGTGGTGGAACTGATAATCACTTATTTATGATTGATGTTTTAAAAACATATAACATTAATGGAAAACAAGCAGAAACTTTATTAGAAAAAATTCATATCACTATCAATAAAAACACTATTCCTTATGATACATTATCACCTACTTTAGGTAGTGGAATTAGATTAGGAACAGCAGCTATGACAAGTAGAAAATTTACTAAATGAAATGAATTAGCTGATATTATTGATTATGTTTTAAGAAACTGTGAGTGATTAGAATCAAATGATTCTGCAGCTTTAGCTAAATTAGCTGAATTAAAAAATCAAGTAATTAAGCTAACTGAAGAATTTCCAATTATTAAAAATTATTTAGTTTAAAATGGACTTCTTGTCCATTTTTTTGTCATAGCAAAAGCATTATATTTATCAAGTTATATAAATTAACTAAGGTAATGTTTTTATTTTATTAGAAATAGAAGCAAAATTGATATGGAAAAAATGATAATTTTCTAAGAAAAAATATCATTTTGCTATAATCATTGCAAGAATGAAAACAAATATAAAAAAGACATTTAAGAAAAAAAATTTTCTTTTTTCACTTGCTTTAGCTCCAGTAGTTGGGGCGGTTGTTTTGTTTGCAAGTACATGACAAAACGCAAAGGTTGTCACTGCATCTGGATCGAGTGCAGTGCAGCCTTTTTTTGACCTTTTAGCTAAGCAATACATTAATGAATCGAAAAAAAACATTGAAATTAGTGTTCAAGCTGGTGGAAGCGGTACAGGAATTAATAATGTTGCAAGAAATAAATCTACTATTGGACTTTCAAGTAAATCTCCAAGTAAAATGGTAAAATCAAGTACTCAATTACAAGAATTATGAACTAAAAATAAACTTAAAACTATTACTATTGCTCATGAAGGGATTGTTTTAATTGCTAAATTACCTAAAGATGTTAATTTAACAATTAATCAAAACAATATCGCTAAGATTTATCAAGCCTTTAGTGGAAATGAACAAGTTTTTATTAATGATTTAATCAAAAATCCAATTAGAAATAATTTTAGTTTAAAACCATTTGCTAGAGAAGGTGGAGGAAGTACTAGTGGTACTGCTCAAGCGTTTTATGAGGATAATGGTTTTAAAAATATTAATTTACCAACTAAAGTTAAAGATATTCTTCAAGGTAAGCAAAATTACGGACCATATACAACTTCAACTAGTGAATCAAATAGTCAAACTTATGAATTATTTGCAAAAGATGGAAATCAAGATGGTTCAATCACCTATTTATCTTTAGGTTATGTATTAAATAATAAACAAAAAATACTAAATGATGGATTTACTATCTTGTCTTATGAAATTAATGATCAACAATATCAACCCACAGTAGCAAATATTCAAAATAATTTATACAACTGAAAAAGACCAATTGATTTAATTACTTCGATTAACAATTATGGTCAACGAGGAATTATTGAATGAATTTTATTTGATGATTCAAAAACAAAAACCAAGATTTTTAACGATAATGGAATGGTACCATTATCGTTAGAGCAATTAAGTTCAATGTTTTATGATTTAAATAGTTCTAAAGAATTAAGCTATGAATATTTAAAGGAAAATTTAACTAAATTTTGAGTTGATGATAATCAATTAAAAAGTTTTGGAGTAAATGATGAACAAAATTAAAAATAAATTACTAAAATCCATTTCACAAAGTGCTAGTTTTTTAGTAATTTTGTTATTTATTGCTATTTTAATTACAATTATTATTTTTTCAATTCCGGGTTTAAAAACTTATGGATGAAGTTTATTTAGTTTAAATTTTAATTTAAATAAAGACCAAGCAGGGATTTGATTACCATTATTAATTACACTGGTTTTAGTCTGTTTTGGAGTAATTTTAGGAACCTTTATTGGAATTAATTTTGCTTTATTTACTTTTTATAAATTAAACAATAGATTAAAAAGAATTATTGAAGTAATTATGAGCATTTTTAGTGCTTTACCTTCAGTTGTTTTTGGACTTTTTGCTTTAGAAATTATTGGACTTTTTGTAACTAAAGTTCTAGGAATGAAAACTAGTTTAAATTTAGTTAATGCTATTATTATGCTTGGTTTTATGGTTGTTCCTAATATTTTTTCAAGTGTATATAATGCTTTAAAAGTTAATAATCAAAACTCATATTTAACAGGAATTGCTCTAGGTATTAAAAAAACTACAGTAGTTCATAAAATTGTTAAAAAGGAAATTAAAAATGAAATAACTACAGGAATAGTTTTAGCAATTGGTAGATTAATTGGTGAAACTATGGCATTGAATTTTATTTTAAATAGTCAAAATTATGATGCAGGATTTGAAAGTGGATTTTTAGGTTTTTGAAATAGTGGTTTAAAAACATTAAGTGTTGTTATTGCATATAACTTTTTCTCTGAAAGTGGAGGAGAAAGTTTAAAAAGTATTTTATACTTCTTTGGTTTAATTATTTTTATTATTACTACTATTATTAATTTAGTATTACAAATTCTTAATAATCCTAAATTATTACTTAAGAGTAAAAAACTTCAACAATTTAATCAAAAATTAGTAGCTATTATTAGTTGAATACCTAGAAAAATTATTCAACCATTTATATCTAAAAATCAAAATTATAATTCTAAAATCTATGATATTTATAAACAAGTTATAGAAATTATTGCTTTTGGATTAATTACATTATTTATTACAAGTTATGTATTATTTATTGTGATTAATGGTGCTCATGCTTTAAGTTTAGAATCTAGCAGTGTCTTTAGTTTTGGCTCAGATTCTACTGGTAGAGCAATCATAAATACTTTAGTAATTATTTTCTATGCTATTTTAATCACAGTACCATTTGCGTTATTAAGTGCAATTTATTTATCAGAGTATTTAAATAATAAAGCTATTAAAAACATTTTTGTATTCTTTATTGATGCATTAAACTCTACTCCTACAATTATTTTTGGGATTTTTGGTTTAAGTTTCTTTGTTGAAACTTTAGCATTAGGACCTAATGGAAACCATAATGCATCATTAATTGCAGGTATTTTAACTATATCATTAGTGATCTTATCACAAATGATTCGTGGATTTTATAATGCATTTAGATTAGTACCTGATTTATATCGTATTAATGCAATAGCTTTAGGGATTAAAAAATATCAATTTATATTTAAGATCTTATTACCTAAATCATTTGGAATGATTTTATCTGTTGTATTAACTGCTATTAGTAAAATTATTTCTGAATCTGCACCATTATTTTTAACTGCAGGATTAACTTCATCAAGAGATTTTGGAATTAATTTATGAGGTCAAACTTTAACCACTAGATTAATTAGTCAGCTATATTCAAACAACCCTAATGCAACTAATATAATGTATGAATGTGCTTTAATTGCATCGATTTTAATTGTGATTATTGTGCTTTTAGCTAAAGTTGTAATTCCAAACTGATCTAACATTAAACTTTGATTTAATAGGAGAAAATATGCAAGAAGCAATTTTAAAAAACAAACTATCAATTAAAGAAAAAAATGATTTAAACAACAATGTTAATAATTGTTGTTTAAAAGAATTTGATCCTAATATTATTTTCGATATAAGAAACTTTAATTTAGTTTATCAATCAGGTAAAAAAGCATTAAATAATATTAATCTAAAAATCAAAGAAAATATGGTTACTGCCTTCATTGGTCCTTCAGGTTGTGGTAAAAGTACTTTATTAAAATCATTAAATAAAATGCATGATCTAAATTCTAAAAATCAATTAACTGGAAATATGTATTTTAAGGATTTAGATATTAGATTTAAAGGTATTGATGATTATAAATTACGTACAACTATTGGAATGGTATTTCAAAATCCTGCACCTTTTCCTATTTCTATTTATGAAAATATAGCTTTTGCTTTAAGAAATAAAGGAATTACTGATACTAATCAAATTGATCAAATTGTAGTTGATGTTTTACAAAAAGTTAATTTATATAACGAAGTTAAAGATGATTTAAATAAAATAGCTACTGAACTTTCAGGAGGTCAACAACAAAGATTATGTATTGCTAGAGTTATTGCTTTAGAACCAAAAGTAATATTAATGGATGAACCAACTAGTGCCTTAGATCCCATTTCAGTAGCTATGGTAGAGGATTTAATCTTAGAACTTAAAGGTAAATATACTATTATTATAGTAACTCACTCAATGTCTCAAGCTCAAAGAATTAGTGATGAAACAGTGTTTTTATATAAAGGTGAAATTATTGAACATCAAAAAACAAGAAAATTATTCACTGACCCAGATTGTGAAATGACTAAGAAATACATTACAGGGAGAATGATCTAATGGCAATTAATTTTACTTTATTAAAAAAAGATGAAAAAATTATTAAAAAACAATTTATGGATTATGTTGCTCATTCAATTACTATGAATCAACATTTGATTAATGTAATTAATCAAATTAATAGTAATTTGACTAATGATGAATCATTTGTAAAAATTTATAACTTAGAGCAAGAATCGAATCACATGCATCAAACTATTTTAGATGATGCTGTATGATTAATTTCTAAAGAACAACCTATAGCTAACCACTTAAGATACTTTATAAGTATCATCAATTCCTTGTTTGATATCGAAAGAATTTGTGATTATTCAGATCGAATTGCAAGATTTTTAGAAAAAGAAATTAATAAAACTTCTAATTATGAATATGATTTAATGATTAGTTTAATTACCCAAGTAGTTGAATTTGGTCAAATGATTTATGATGCTTTAGATAGTCATAATGTTGAACAAATTTATTTAGAATTAAAAGTTAAATATGATTTATTTGTTAATATGTATAAATCTAAAACTAAAGAAATATTAAATCATTCTAATATTAATCAAATGCACTTATTATCATTTTTTACCTTATTAAAAAGTGTTGATCGTGCAGTAGATCATTATATTAATATATTAGAAAACTTCATTTTTGTTAATGATATTAACTTCTTTAATAAGCATAAAAAGATTAATTAAGTTATTAAACCAATATTAAAAATAGACAAATTATATTTGTCTATTTTTGTTTTATTGATAATTGAGAGTTTAATAAAATGATAAATTTTTGAATAGAAAAATCTTTTCTATGATGTTGTTTTAGGTATTTTTGATAAATCAAAATAAAGTTATCAACATTATTGATATTTGGATTATCCATTACATAACTTAAAGCATCTAAAATAATATCAGTTGATTGATGAATTATTTGTCAATTATCAAATTCAATTTCAAAATATTCATCACCAAAGATATCTTCCATTAAATCTAGATTCAATAAATCATATTCACATAAAGCTAAACAAAATATATTAATCTTTTTAGCTAAAAATAAAATAAATAATCAATAAAATTCTGGTTTATTGGAATTCTTAAAATTTATGATTTCTTTAACAACTTCTAAATCAATATATCAATCATTTGATATTTCACCTAATGAAACCAGTTCATAAAACATATCATAATTATCATCAATTATTTCATCTAGCTCATTTTGATACTTAATACATTTATTAAAAATTTGATCAATTTTTAATAAATAATCTTGACATTGTTTAAATATTGCGTTTTGTTTATTTATCATAGTTTTTACTCCTTTGTTATTAAATTGTATTAAATTAAAGAAGAAATTATTTGATTTAAACTTATTAAAATCCTTAATTATAAAAAATGATAAAAATGAACAATATTTCACAAAAATTTGTTAATTTCATATTTGATTTAAAATTATTTTTTATAATAATTATGTACTCACGCATACACAGATACAAGAATTATTAAGGTGAGTATAATATTGTGAAACGTGAGAATTTAAGTAAAATAACTTACTTGTTAGCACCAACTCACGAAAATAAAATATGGTAGCGATAAGATGGGTCTTATTTGATAAGCTCCATCTTTTTTCTTTTAATTTTCTACAATTGATCTAATGGACATATGATTGTTCATTTTTTTATTTAACAAAATTTTATGAATATAAATTTCATTTATTTTGGGTCTAGTTTTTATAAATAAAATGTATATATTTCCACAAAAAGTATATTTTTACTTTCTTTCAATACTAAAATCCCACTTTTTGGGATTGATATATATATATATATATAATTTTCCATAATTCGTATTTTGTAAAGTTTTTTACAAAATCCAAAACATTTTAATAGTTTTTTAAATAAATTATTCAAATGTTTGAAAAAGATTGTAAAGGGAATAATTATGGATAGAAGACTAAAAAGAATGCTATTAGTTGCTCCTGCAACTATACCTTTTGTGTTCACTAGTGCCGCAAGTGTGATTGTAGCAAACAATAATATTGAGTATTTAAATATAACTGATGGTCCTTGAAAAGGAGCGTGAGAACCAGTTTATAACAATAACATAATTGACTTTACTACAACTTCATCAAATCAAGTAAGATCAAGAACACAAGATTGAACTATAGTTATTAATAATTCTATGGGAGATAAAGTAGGCGATAAGAAAGATAAAAGGGGAATAATCACAATTACATCTGCAACTGTGACAATAGAAATTCCTAAAAACATACCTATTTCTTTAGTGAGAGATAGAATTTGAATAAGTATTGATTCTCCATATAGTAGTAGACCAGATGGTTCTGGATACAACAGATGAGGTGCTGTCAATAATCATCCTTTTGTATATAACGATAGTTCAAAAAAGTGAATAAGTGAAAGAGATTATCACAATCACAATATCGGAAACGCAAATTATATAGGTGCTGTTAGAGGTGGCTCATATATTCAATTTGGAGATGATAACGTTTATTATGGACATAATAATGCTTACAATATAGGGACTAACTGGGGTAATCATGGTGGTAGCGATGGTCCTGATTGAGGAGGTTTTAGACGTCAAGGGAATGGTCAAAGAAATGATCGTATAAAAATCGATAATATACATCAACCAAATGATCATTCAATTAGTTTTGATATAAAATTTGCTAACGATTTAAAACGTATTAATTGAGAGAAAAATGGAAAAGTAACATTTAAATTTAAAACTAAAATAAATGAAAATTTTTATACTTACTCAAGTAATAGAAATTATGGAGCAATAAAAGCTACATTTAATATCCCTAATACAAATGGACAAAAAGCTGAACAATTTTCACAATCTTATAATATAGGAGCATCAGATCAAAGAATAATAACAGTTAAATCAACAAAGCAAAATGATGCTATAAGTAGAGAAATTAATGATGTGCCAAATTTTTCATACACTATTAAGCAAGATCATTCAAGAGTTTCAAATTATGCTAATAGTAGAGATAAAATTATTCTTAATACAAGATATATTCCTTCTCCATTAACAAATACAGCATCAAAATTAGATGCTAGTAGTACAAGATTTAGTAATTCAAATTTAAACAAAAAATATAGAGTTGTCTCAAATTTAACAAGCAATCATTTTACTGTTGATAATCCAGTTATTGATAATAGTTATAGATATATTTATACTAATACATACAAAGAATACATTAAAACAAGAAATGGAACTGATGATGGTTCAATTTCTAGATTACCATATAGTGATGATGTAAAAAATGCTTTAAAGGATACAATTGATCGTATTTATAATGATTTAAATGGTAATGATACTGATGACAGAAATTTAGGTATCTTACTAGATCATTGAAATAAAGCTCTTTATACTGCTATTGCTCTAAGTGAAATTTATAACAATGGTAATAATTTAGAAACTAATATTAAAACAAAAGCTAGAAATGAAATAATTGGAATTAGCAAAGATTGAGATAAAACAAGATTTGATAATAAAGTAGATGAAGTAAAAAACAAATATATTACACTAAATAGTAAGGTTAATGACCTTAAAAGTACATTATCTAAATACAAAGATGTATTAAATACGGATAATTACACTAATTCAACTAATAAACAAACTTTAGATACTGTAGTAAGAAATCTTTTTAGTGACTCTAATGCTTATTTAAGTGGTTCAACAATTACTACAAATACTAATTTTGATAATATTAAATTAAAAAATACTTCTGCAACTAGCACAAATATAGATACTAAACGTCAAGAAATAGAAATGCTTTTAAATCAATTAAATGGTGCAATGAAATTAACTGAAGCATTTATGGAATTAGATGCAGCTTTATTAAAAGCTAATATATTAAAAAATGAAAATGATTTAGATCCTAATTTTGCAAGAGATTTGCAAGTTGCAGTTGATACAGCAAATAGAGCTAGAAGTACTTATGCTCATAATGCTGTATCTTTATCTAGAGCTGCAAACACTTTAGATCAAGCAGTAATAAAAATTAAAGCAAAATATGCTGAAGCTAGTGTTGAAAAATTTAATAGAACAAAGAAAAATAATGAAGTAAATACAAATAATTTAAATAATATTAATAACAATTTAAAAAACTTAATTAATAAAGGTGTTATTGATAATAACTTAAATAATAAAGCTGATGAAACACTAAGAGAATTAAAGAAATCTATCAAAGAAGACATTGATAAAACTTTTGATAAAGCATTAGAAAAAGCTAAAAAACTCAATGAAAAGAATCAAAATAATCCTGATTATTCAGCTGGTGGTAATTCAAGTATTAATTCTACTTTACATAAAGCAAT
Organism: Mycoplasma sp. NEAQ87857; assembly: GCF_009792315.1. Classification (NCBI taxonomy): domain Bacteria; kingdom Bacillati; phylum Mycoplasmatota; class Mollicutes; order Mycoplasmatales; family Mycoplasmataceae; genus Mycoplasma; species Mycoplasma sp. NEAQ87857. The sequence continues at coordinate 667,287 of NZ_CP045542.1, forward strand.
CCAAGCAAATCAAAATAAACCAAGTAATAAAGATTCTTGAACTAAAGAAAATATTAAAGATGTAGTTGATAAAACTAAAGCATTACAAGATGCAACACATAAAGCTTTAGTTGATATGTTAGAAAAACAAAAAACTAAAGCTCAAAACATTATTAACGAATTAAATAAAACTCAATACAATAAAGAACCTTATAGAACTATAAAAAACAATTTAACAACTAAATTAAATGATGCAAAAAGATTAAACACTAATTCTAATGACACAGAATTAGAAAATAAATTAAATGATTTAACATCAGCAATTAATACAGCAAATACTCAAATCACTGCAGCTAATAATAAAACTGCAAATATTGAAAAATTAAAACAATTAATTAATACTGCAAATGGTTTAAAAACCAAAGTAGAAACCAATACTAATGATTATCCTTCAACTAAATTAAATGATTTAAAAGCTGAATTAACTAAAAACAATCATAATAATTACAATTCTTTAACTAATGAAGAAATTGAATCAAGAATAAATACATTAAATACTAAAACTAATGATTTCTTAAATGATTTATTAGACAAACAAACTAAAAAAATAACTTCTTTAGTTAATTCTAATAATCCTAGATTAGAAGAATCAACTAAACAAACATTAAATAATTTAAAAAATTATGCTAATACTGCAAAAACTGATTTAGATTTGACATCTAAATCTAATAAATTAGACACAGTAGTTAAGGGAATCAAAGTAGCTTTAAGCAAAGATTCTATTCTTAAAAAATTAAATGAAGCAACCAATTTATCCAATGATACAAATTTAACCAACAATAATAAAAGAGAATTATTAAACAAAATAACTGAAGTTAAAAATGCTATAGCATCAGTTAATAATTCAACTGATTTATCCACATTAAATAATCAAAAATCAACTTTAGATACTAATTTCACCAAGATAAATAAAGCATTAGATAAAGCAAAAATTGACATTGCAAAAGAAAAGTTAAACCAAACTATTGCTAAAGCTAAAGAAGTTAAAGAAACTTTAAAAGATAATGATATTAAAACTGACTTAAATAGCAATATTACTAGTGGAGAAAATGCAAAAAATAGCTCAAATGCTACTGAAGCTAGTTTAAATGCTGCAAATGATAAGTTAAATAAAGATTTAACAATAGCTTTAGCAAAACAAACTATTAAAGATGCTACATCAACTAATGATGATTTAATTAATAAAGATGTTGATTTAAGTGATCTAAATACTAAGAAAAATAAATTAAATAATTTGATCACTAATCCTTCAAGTAGTAATCAAGCAATTAATGATGCTAAAAAAGAATTAGATACAGCTATTGATTTAGCTAAAACCATTGCAAAAGCTAAAGAAGCAATTAAAAAAGTTAATCCTGCAAATTCTAATACTAAACTAGCAGATAGCATTAATGATAATAATGATCTTAAAGAATCATTAAAAGCAGTAGATAATGCTAAAGCTACATTAGACAATAGTATTAATAGCTCAAATAAAAACAAAAACACTATAGAAACAAATACTTTAAACTTAAACAATGCTATAGATAATGCGAAAAATAAAATAGTTGAAGAGGTTAAAAAATTAACTCATATTGATGATGGAGTAAAAACTAATATTATTAGCAATATAGAAAATCCTAATAATGATTTAACCAAAAAACTAGAAGAACTAAATAAAGCTAAAGCAATTGATACTAATGTTGATCAATTAAATAAAACTATAGCTTTAGCAAATAAAAATAAAGACAATAATAACTTAAGAGACAAAAACTTAAACGATTTAAATGATGCAATTGCTAATGCAAATGCAGCGTTAAATACCAATAAAGATAATCCAAATGGATTAATTGAAGCAAACAAAACCTTAAATAAAGCAATAGTGAGTGCTAATGTTGACCAAGTTGTAGATGACGCAAATAAAGTTATTGATAGATTAAATGATTTAAATCTTAACGATGCAGCAAATGATTTAAAAAATAAAGTCAATCAATTAGTTAATAAAGCAATTAATGTCAATAATATTAATGAAATTGAACCTGATTTAACTAAGGTAAAAGAATTAATTGATTTAAATCAAACCAAAATTGCTGCTGCAAATACTTTAAATAAAGTCAATGATAAAAATCATTGAAATGATACTTTAACAATTACTGATCCTAATAAATATCATGATTTAAATAATTCAATTAATGAATTAAATACAGCAAAAAGTGATTTATTAAACACTTTAAAATCTACTACTTCTACAAAAGATGATATTAATAATAAAACAACAACTTTAAATAATTCTATAGATAAAGTTAAAAATAAAATATTAGATATAGTAAAAGGTTTAACCAGTATTGATCCAGTAGTTAAAAATCAAATTATCAATAATATTAAAAACGATACTAATAATATTGGTGCAAAATTAAAAGAGTTAGATAAAGCTTTAAAAATTAATAAAAGTTCAAGCGATCTTAAGAAAAGTATTGAACTAGCTAAAGAAACCAAATTAGATAATGATCTTAAAGACACTAATTTAACTGATATTAATTCTGCTATTTTAGAAGCAACTAATGCTTTAGTTAATCACAAAGATGATTTTACTAAGTTAGATCAAGCAAATAGTGAATTAAATAAAGCTGTTATTGATGCAAATGTTAATCAAATTGAAGATGATGCTAATAAAGTTATTAAAAACTTAAGTGATTTAGGTTTAGATCAAAAAGTTAATAAATTACAAAAAGCACTTAATGATTTAAAAGAAAAAGCAAATAATGCTAGCTCAATTAAAGATATAGAAACTAATATTGATAATATTAAAGGACTTATAGGGTTAGATAATACCAAAGCTAATGCTATTAAGCTTCTTAATAAAATTAATGATATTGATCATTGAAATAATAATTTAACTATAGCTGATACAATTAATCATCCAGATTTAGTAGTTAAAATTAATGATTTAAATAATGCAAAAGATACTTTAATATCTGCAATTGAAGGTACTGATGAATCTATTGTTAAACAAAAAACTCAAGATCTAACTACCAAACTTCAAGAAGTTAAAAATCAATTAACTTTAGAAATAGCTAAAAAAGATAATGTTCCAGGAGTTATAGTAGCTAAATTTAAAGATTATATTAATGATTCAAACACTAATTTAAATGATGCATTAAAAGCATTTGATAAATTAGATAAATTGAATTTAGTTGATAAAGAAGTTCAAGATCAAATTACCAAATACCAAAATCTCAAAAACAACAATAGTATCAATTATGATCTAAGTTCACAAGATGATAAAAATGCATTTGATAATAGTTTATCTAATGCAAAAGATTTATATGACTATATTAAAGATGAAATTACATCAGCCAATGATCAAATAGTAACTAGTGATGAAGTATTTGAGGATTATTTAGCTAAATTAAATGCTGAAAAAGATAATCTAAAAACTTCTTGAGATAATTTAACTGGTAATAAAATGGTTGATAAAGCAACTAAAGATTTTATTAAATCATTATCTGATGCTTTTGATACTAAAAAAGCTATTATGGATAATGGATTTGATAATAATAGTGCTTTAGATAATTTATACAATAAATTATCTAACAAGGATACTAATAGCAACATCAAAACAATTAATGACTTAACTGATCATTCATCATTTACTAATGACAATATTACTCTTGATATTGATATGGTTGATAAATATAACAAATTAGTAAAAGACACTAATGAGTTAAATAAGGTATCTAAACTTGTGACTAAAGAAATTCTTAACCAAGAAAATAATAAAGTTATTAATGAAAGAGCTAAATATGATTCTAATGGTGAATATGATTTAGATAAATATCATAATGATGATTTTAATAATTTAAAAGATCAATTAGATAATTTAATCAATAATAAACAAGCTTTTGATCAAGAAATAGTTAATAAAAATAATGTTGAAATTGTTAATAAGGCTAAAGAAATTAAAGACAGTTTAATTAAAATCCAATTTAATACTAATCAAGCTAAAGCAAAAGTATCAATAGATCAATTACAAAATTTAGATACTACTATTAAAAATCAATTAAAAGATCAAATAAATAATGCTCAAAATGATACTCAAATCAATGACATAGTATCTAAAGCTATGACTTTAAATAATCTTTATCAACGTTTAAAAGATAAATTACAAGAATACAACACAGTAATTAATAATGATATTTTATTTAAAAACTCATCAAAAAACCTTCAACAAGATCTTATGAATGCATTTAATTTGATTAAAGATAGTAATTTAATTAATAATTTAAATGATGTTTTAGGAACTAGTTTAGATGAAAATGATGTATTAACTAAGATTAATAATTTAACTAATGCAATAAATGCTTTAGATGGAATAGCTAGATTAAAACAATTTAAAAATGGAGCTAAAGTAAAAATTAATAATTTATCTAGCTTAAATAATGCTCAAAAAACAGCTTTAATTAATCAAGTTCTTGCTAGTGATTTAATTGATCAAATTACTGGTGTAAATCAAAATATTAATTTACCAGATGCAGATTCAATTTTAGATCTAGCTAATAAGTTAAATGATAAAATGCAAGAATTAAATAATTTTGTTAATCCTAGTGATCAAACAAATACTACTAATGGAATTATTGATTCTTATAAAGATCATACTCATCCAAGTTACAAACTTGCAATTGCTGATAAACAACAAACATTTGATAATGCTTTAATAAATGCTAATAATTTATTAAATAAAACTACTGGTAATAATTTAGATATATCAAAAGTAAGCGATATTTTAGACAAATTAAAAGAAGCTAAAATGAATCTAGAAACTTCTTCAAGTAGCTTTATCGATAAATTAATTAATAATATTGATGTGCATCTAAATGATTCGTTAATTACTGATCCTTTAGTAAAACAAGATTTAAAAGCAAATATTAAAAAAGCTATTTTGAATATTGATTCTAGAATTAATGCTACAGATATCAAATCTCAAGCATTAGATATTATTAATACTATTAGTTTTATTAATTCAAAAATTAATAAACTTAATTCTACAGTTAATAATAATACAATTTTCAATAATCCTAGATTTAGCAATATTGGTAATAATTTAAAGGATGAAATTAATAAATTAAAAGCTACTGTTGATGCTATTATTGACAATTGAAAAGATGGATTTGGTTCAAAAATAGAAAATGATACTATTAGCAAAATTAAATTAGATACTAAGCAAAATATAGATCTTACAGCTAAAGTTACTACTAATGCAAATGATAAACTAAATGCTAAATTAGATAGTATTAATGATATTAACTTAAATGCTGCAAATAAAGTTGTTAAATCAAATTTAATTTTTGATTTAACTAAAAATCAAGCTTTAAAAGATATTTTTAAAGATATATTAACTAGTGATCAATTAAACTTATTAAATTCTTTAGATCTAGCAAATAATATTAAAAAAGTTTTAGATTTAGTCCAAGATGACCCAAGTTTATTAGCCAAATTAAAAACTAAATTAGAACTTAATGATAATGAAACAATTGATAAAGTTTTAGAACAATTAAGCAATAAATTAAATAATAATAAATACTTTAAAGAACTTGTTGAATCAGTAATTAATATTACTCCTAGTGCTTTAAGTGATGATAATAATCAATTAATCAATCAAGCAAATAGTATTTTAGAAAATAATTTATCTAATAAAACCTGATTAAATGAATTAGCTAATAGTTTAAATCTTGAATCTTCAAATATTGATGCTATTAAAGCTAAAATGCAAGAAATTATTACTAATTCTAATGATAATTCAGCTAATAGTAAAGCTAAATTAAACTTATTAACTAAACTTCAAGAACCAGAACTTATTAATAATTTAAATAATAAGCTAACTGAAATATTTAATACTGAATCTAAAGAATATGCATTAAGCTTAATCAATAAAGATAATTTCAAATATCTTTCAGATAATGAAATTACTAACTTCATTAATGAAATTAAAGATGCTAACATTGATTTAACTGCTAATGATCAATCATTAGATTACAATATTGAAGCTATAGTTAAAAAAGCACAATTATTAGATTTAGCTAATAAAGCTAAATTAGCTATTAAAAATGTTGATAATGGAACTAAGGATTTAATTGAAAATAAAATTAATGATTTAATCAATGAAGCATTTAAACTAACCAATACTAAAGAATTAGTAAAAAATGATCCAACTGATTTACTTAATACTTCAAAACAAAAATTAATTAATGCTGAATTGAATTTAGATAAATTAAATGCAACTACAAGTAATTTAATTAACAAAATTAATCTAGCAAATAATGCAAAAACCACAGTAGATTATTTAAATGCTAAAGATTATACAAATGATCCTGTAGTAGATAGTACTAATAGAATTAATTTTGATAACAGTTTAGCTAATGCTTTAGCTCATACTAAAGATTTAGCTAATGAAAATGTTGATGATCAAATAAATAAACCAAATAATTTAGTTATATCAATTCCTAATATTAGTGATGACAATTTATTTACTGCTGGAGGAATAGAAAACACTAATGACAATGAAACTAAATCAATTAATAGTGAATTAAATGATTTATCAAGTGATTTAGTTGCTAAAACTAATGCATTAGATGGGCAAGAAATTCTTCAAGCAGCTAGAGTCAATGCAACTAATATAATTAATTCTTTAACTAATTTATCTAATAAATTAAAACAAGAATTAATTAATCAAGTTAATACTGTAGAATCTAATCCTTTAGTAGATGATATAGTTAATCATGCTAAAGAGTTAAATGATAAATATATTGAATTAAATAATTTATTAAAACTCAAAGATATTATTGCTAATACCAACCACTGAATCAATAATACTAATACCAAAGATAATCAAAATCTTAAAGATGTTATTGATCAAATGATCAATAACCTTTTAGATAATAATGGTTTAATGCCTAATCATTTAGGTAATATTGATAATCTAACAGCAATTAATGATAATATCAACCAACTAAGATCATTATTAAATGAAAATAATGATAATCCTAATGGATTAAATGGTTGAAATAATACTATTGCTAAAAGTAATGAAATTATTGATAGCTTATTCAATACTGCTTTAGATACAGATAAAGTATCTAATGAAGATTTAACTAAGTTAAATGATGGATATAAAGCAATCTTAAAAGATATTATTGATAATGAAATTACTAAAGCTAAAACTTTAGAAAATGAATTATTAGATCTTAAAAAGCAATATGAAAGTACAACTGATGCTGATACTAAAGCTAAATTAAATCAAGCAATTAATGATAAGCAAAATCAAATTAATGCTATCAAAGATCAATATTTAAATGCATTAACTAATGCTAGAAGCAAAAATAGATTAAGAGATTTAATCAATCAAGCAAATGATTGATTAAACAATAATACTTCAAGCAAACAAACAGTACTTAGAGGTAATTTACCAGCTATGATTGAAGAATCATTAAATCATTTATTAGATTTAACTAATGATAATAATCAAACAGATATTCAAATAGATAAAATATCTAAAAATCTTGAAGAGGCAAAAACTAGATATATAAGATTGAATCAAAATATTAAAGATTTAAATGATTTAATCAACCAAGCTAAAGATTATATATCTAAAATTACACCTGGATCAAGCTTAATTGATCAATTATTAAATTCAATTCATCAAGCAGAATCATCATTAAACAATGATGATTCAACAGTGATTGATTTAGCACATACTAAATTAGCTAATGATTTAGCTAACATTATGCTTAAAAATCAAATAGAAAAAGCTAAAGCTTTAAAAGAAAGCTTAATTAATAATCTTGATTATCAACCTTTAGTCAATAAGTTAAATAATGCAATAGATCAAGCAAATAATTTATTAAATCAAGTTAATAATATTTTACATATATCTGATCAATTAAGAGATTTAGAAATAACTAAAGCAAATGAACTTGAATTAACTATTGCAAAAGTTAAATTAAATAAAACTATTATTGATAGTAATAATTTTGTTAATACATTAAGTGATTCTAAGTTCAATAATATTAAATCAAGCTTAATTAATGCAATTAATCAAGCTCAAAGCAACATTAATAATAAATCTAGTGATTTATTATTAAAAGAAAATGATAAATTAGCTAATGATTTAGCTAATGCTAAGTTAGATAAAGTTAATCTGGAACTTAATGATTTAATTAAGAAATTAAACCAAGCAAGCCCTAAATATATTGATATAGTAAGCAAATTAAACAAAATTATTAAAGATGCTAATAATATTAATCGCTCTAATACAACTGATGTAGAACAATCAGTTGTGAAATTAAATAATGCATTAAATCAAGCAAAAGTTAATAAAACAATTAAAGATGCTAATAATGCATTAACAGATTTAAATCATTCATTAGTAGATCAATTAAATAAAAATCAATTAAATCAAAAAATCAATGATTTAATTAAAAAGCTTAATAATAGTATTAAAAATAATGATTTAAATAGCAATAAAATTGATAAAACAATCCAAAAAACTAATCAAGTAATTCAAGAAATTAACAATCAAATAGCCAAAGCTAAATTCAATGATGCAGCAAATAAAGCTAATAAATTAATTAATGATAATCAATTTGATCCAATTGCTAAAGATCAATTAAAAAATAATTTAACTAAAGCTAAAAATGACTTTAATACAACCAATACAGATAAAATCATTAATAATCTTGCAGATAAATTAATTAATGATTTAGCTAAAGCTAAATTATTAGATCAAATTAATAAATCAAATCAATTATTAAAAACAATATTAAATGATTCAAATATCAATTTAATTCCAAAAGCTATACTTCAACCTATTATTAATGATTTAACTAACAATATCAATTTAGCAAAACAAAAATTAAGAAATAATTTAAATAATGATACTTTAGATCAAGCAAGAATTACTTTAGCAAATAAAACTAAAGCAATTAATAAGTTAATAAATCAATTAGTTATTGATTTATTAACTAAAATCAATAATGCAATTAATGTAATTAATCAAGCTCAAAATCTTGAACCAGAGTTAAAAACTAAATTATCAAATCAAGCTAAAACTCTTTATAATGATCAAGATTTTAATGATTTGATTAATAAAGTTAGATCTTTAGATAAGTTATCTAAAGATCTCATTGATGCATTTATTGAAGCAAAAAATATTCAAGCTAGTGATATTTATATTAAAACTGCTATAGCTAAAAAATCATTATTAGATGATGCAATAGCTTTTGTAGAACAAAATCAATTATTAGGAATTAATACTAAAGGTAATTCTGAGCAAATAGAATTAATTAATTCTGCTATTGAGCAATTAAAACAAGGAATTAGTAGCATTGATGGTAAGGGAAACAAAACTCCTTGATGATTGATTATTACTAGCATTTTAGGATCAATTACCTTTATATTTGGTTCATTTCTTGCTTTAATTAAAAAGAAAAAAGATAATAAAGATAAATAATTTTAATTTTTAGTTAATCAACTAAGTATACAAAATGGACAAATTTATATTTGTCCATTTTTTAATTAAAGCAAAATGATAAATGTATTATTAAACTATATAATTTATTTAATCAAATAAAAAATCAATACTTAATAACAAATTAAGTATTGATTAAATTGATTAATTATTTTCGAACGATAACTTGATTGGTATCTAAGTTATAAATAGTACTTGAAACATCACTACAAGGTCCAAAATCATATATCTTAGATACTTGGGGAAAGATTTTTTGTGCTTGAATAATAGAATTAACTGGTGTTTGACCTGAAATATTAGCACTAGTCATATACATTGGACCATTTTCTAATAAATATTTAATTAATAATGGTTGATTTGGCATTCTAAAACCTTGATCATTAACAATAATACTATAAGCTCCAGGTCATAATTTGATGGCTAACTGTTCTGCTTTAGTGTTTCATTGTTTAAAAGATCTAGCTTGTTCAATACTGCCTACTAGTATCATTATTTTTTTATCAATTGGACGTTGTTTTAATTGATAAATTAATTTTAAAGTTAAATCATCTACAGGACCACCAATTCCTCAAACAGTATCTGTACTACAAATAATAATATTTTGATATAAATCATTCATATCAAAATATTACATCAAAAATAAAAAGAAGGTAAAAAAATGAAAATACTAATTAAAAATGCAACTATAGTAACTATGGATTTAGAAAATGAAGTTTTATACAAACATCATATTTATATTCAAGATAATTTAATTCTTAAAGTCTCAAAAGATTTAGATTATACTTTTAAACCTGATATTACTATTAATGCTAATAATGATATAGTAATGCCGGGTTTAATTAATATGCATACTCATGTTCCAATGACTTTAATGCGTAATTATGCTGAAGATGTGAATTTAGAATCTTGATTATTTGATCATATTTTTCCATTTGAAGATCAAATGACTTATGATGATGTTTATTATGGGGCTAAATTAGGAATTATGGAAATGATCCAAACTGGAACCACTAGCTTTTTAGATATGTATTTTCATCCTCAAGCAATTATTCAAGCAGCTAAAGAAATAGGGGTTAGAGCTTTTATAGCTCCTGGTTTTGTTAATAATAATTTAGAAACTAGAGTTAAAAATCAATTAGAGTTATTTGATAAATACCATTTATCAAATAATGGTTTGATTCAAATTTTTACTGGACCTCATGCAGTTTATACTAATGATGCTAATTCCTTAAAAATAGCTCATCAATTAGCCTTAAATACCTCTAAAACCATTCATATTCATTTAAATGAATCTTTAACAGAAGTAAATAATTGTTTAAAAGAAACTAATTATCGACCTATGGAATATATTAATCACTTAAATTTAACTCAAGATGTTAATCTAATAGCTGCTCATGCAATACATTTAGATCAAAATGAAATGCAAATAGCTAAAAAGCACAATATTTCATTAGTTCATAATCCTAGTTCTAATTTAAAAATTGCTTCAGGGGTAATGGATATAACTAAATATTTAAATTTTGGTATTAATGTTGCTTTAGGTACTGATGGAGCAGCTTCAAATAATAATTTAAATATGTTTAATGAAATAAAATTAGCTGCATTATTAGCTAAAGGTATTTATCATAATTTAGAACATATTAAATCTTATGATATTTTAAAAATGGCTACAGTAAATGGGACAAAAGCATTAAAAATGGACCATATTTTAGGGAAAATCAAAGCTAATTATCTTGCGGATCTAATTATTTTAAATCATAAGAGCATAAATTTTCAACCACAAAGCAATTTGATTGACGCTCTTGTATATTCATGTAATGCAAAAGATGTTAAAACTGTTATTATAGATGGGAAAATTGTTCAGAAGAATTATAAATTGCTTATAAACGATTTTTCTAATACGATAAATAAAGTGAATGAAGCATACAATAGAATTATTAAAGAATTATAAAATATGGAACAAATTTATATATTTCCACATTTTATAATCAAATGCTTGTGATAGTAGTTTAATCAATATTTATTATGTATAATAAATATGTTATTACATAACTAAATTATCTATATGAAACAAGGAGAATGACCTATATGTCAAAACTTAAAAGAATATTATTAACATTAACAGGAACAGTAAGTGCGGTACTTCCTATTGCTGTATCAGTATCTTGTGGATCTAGTGAAGATGGTAAACCATCACAAGGTAGACCTTCACAATACATTCAACCAGATCAAAGGGTTGCAAAAGTTAATGCCAATCCAGCTATGACTGCAGAAGTAGCAAAAGCTCATCCAGATGCAAAATTAGTATATATTACAGATTCAGGACAAATTACTGATAAATCATTTAATCAATCTTCATGAGAAGCTCTTAATTTAATTGATGATCAAACATCTACAGGAATTGATTACAAAGCTATTCAATCAGAAGGTCAATATGAAATTGCATATAATAATGCTTTAGCTGATGGAAGAAATGTATGAATTTTATCTGGATTTGGACATGGATCACCAATTGCTCAATTCATTAAAGCTCATGTTGCTGACATGAAACAAAAGAACATTAAAATCATTATTGTGGATACTAAAGTTTCAACAAAAGATTTAAGTGATGATCAAGCAGCATTAGATTATGTTAAAACTAATGTATATTCAGTTGAGTTCTTAACACAACAAGCAGCTTATGTTGTTGGTTATGCTTCATCACAATATTTAGCAGATAAATATGCAACAGATGCAGCAAAAAGAAAAATTTCAATGTTTGGTGGTGGAGCAGAACCAGGAGTTACAAACTTCATTACCGGATTCTTAAGAGGAATGCTAGCATGGAATAAAGCAAATGCTGATAAAAAAGTTACTACAAATTCAGCAATTAACTTGGATTCAGGATTTGTTCCAGGTTCAAAAATGAATCAAGTTATCCAAGACTCATTACAACAAAATCCATCATTTGTTATGGCTGTAGCAGGTCCTGCAACAAGTGCTGTTATTAAAGCTCTTAGTGATGGAGGAAGCAAATATAGTGAAGTTAGTGTTGTTGGAGTTGACGTTGATCAATCATTAGCTGATCAAGCTAACAAAAAAAGATACGCTACATCAATTACTAAAAACTTAGCTCAAGCTGTATATGATGTTGTTCTAAAAGTTGTTTATGGTTTAGGTACATCTTCAACAGAAGTAAATCATAATCAAATAGAAGGATTACTTCAAAACTGAGTAGGATATGCACCATCACAACTTAGTGGTGAAGATAAAGCAAAAATGGATAATAATTTACAAGCAGCTAAAGCAAAATATGAAGCATTAGAAAATTCTGAAAAAGAAGCAATTATTTCTAATAAATTACCAGATGGTTCAACAGATGCAGATTCTCAAACTGCACTTGTTAATGCATTAGCAGCAGCAGTAAATTCTTAATTAAATAAATAAAATAAATAATAGGAAAAACCCTATTATTTATTTTATAATTTACAAATTTTATAAAGGAAACTTATGAAAAAAACAAATGCAATAGAATTCTTAAGCATTTCTAAGTCATTTGGTTCTATTAAAGCTAATCAAGAAGTAAGTTTTTCAGTTAAAAAAGGTTCCATTCACGCCCTTATTGGAGAAAATGGAGCTGGTAAAAGTACTTTAATGTCAATATTATTTGGTTTATATGAACCTGATAAAGGATCGATTAAAGTTGATGAAAAAGAAGTATTGATTAAAGGACCTAATGATGCTAATCGATTAGGTATTGGTATGGTGCATCAACATTTTAAGTTAGTAAATGTTTATACTAACTTAGAAAATATTGTACTTGGAGATGAATCTTATAATAAAGTAACTAGAATCATTGATTATAAACCAGCGATTCAAAAAATTAAAGCTATTCAGGAAAAATTCGATTTACATTTTGATTTAAATGCAATTACAGGTAGTGAAACTGTAGCAACTCAACAAAAAGTTGAGATTATGAAAATGTTATATCGTGATTCAGATATTTTAATTTTTGATGAACCTACTGCGGTTTTAACTGATGAAGAAATTCAAGGTTTATTACAAACCTTTAAATTATTTAGAGAACAAGGTAAAACTATCTTATTTATTTCACATAAATTAGGTGAAATAAAAGAAGTAGCTGATAATGGTACTATTTTACGTCATGGTCGGGTAATTGAAAACTTTGCAATTGCAGATGTTTCAATTGAACAAATGGCCAATATGATGGTTGGTGGAGAAGTTAAATTAGCTAGAAATAGTTATACTGATGCTTCTGCGAATGATATTATTTTAAGTTTAAAAAATGTATCAACTGAAGGTAAAAAACCTTTACACAATGTTTCTTTTGATATCCATGCTGGTGAAATTCTTGCTATAGCAGGGGTTGAAGGTAATGGTCAAACTGATTTAGAATATGTAATTAGTGGTATTAAAAAACCAGTTACTGGTAAGATAATGCAAAAAAGAACCAAATTGGTTGAAGAAAAATTCAAAACTTTACATAAAGCTAAAGTTAAGAAAAACTACTATTTAACAGCAATATCATTGCTTGTGTTAACTATAGGAATTTTATTATTAGCTTTAAATCAAAAACAAGCTGATATCAATATCATTAATAAAATTGTTGGTGGTATTTTAGTTGGTGGATTTGTTGTATTAGTAGGAAGTATTTTTAATGGTATTTATGGTAATAAAATTCAAAATATTACTACTAATGGTAAAGATAATTTAAAACATAAATTATCAAAAGAAAATAACTTTATATTCAAATCCATTTATTATATTAATTTATTATTTGCAGGAATTAGTATAGTTTTAATTTTAATAAGCTTACTTTACTTAAATAATCAATTATATAACTGATTTGTTTTTGCTGGTGTTTTAGGATTTGTATGAATTTTTGTACTTAATGCTTTTGGGCTATGAAAATTCATTAGCTTATCTAAAAAAATGTATAGCAAAAAAATGAGTTTTGGATTTGTCTTTACTGCTTTTGTTTGATTATTCTTCTTTGTTGAAGGAATTATAGGTTTATTAACTAATTTAAATCTTGAATCAAATCAAAATAACCAATTAACTATCATTTTAACAATTATTAGTGTAATCTCAATACTTGGATTATTAGTTGCTGAAAGTGTAGCTAAAAAGATGGTTTATGCAATGAATTATGTTGATGTAAGTCAAAATAATGATTTAGATTATATTGACTTAAATGAATTTGGAGTTTATGATATTTCAAAATTAGGACTTTCTTATATTCCAAGTGATAGACATAAACATGGTTTAGCTTTAGATTACACTATTAAACAAAATACTGTAATTAGAAAATTATGAGATAAAACTTATTCATTTTTATCAATTTTTAAAAGTAAAGCTATTAACCAAGAAACTCAAGAAATTATTGAAAAATATGATGTTCGTGGAGCTAGACAAGGATGATCTATGGCTAGATCACTTTCTGGTGGAAACCAACAAAAATTTATTGTTGGTAGAGAAATGAATTCAGAGCATGATTTCATTTTAATTGTTCAGCCAACTAGAGGTCTTGATGTTGGAGCTATTAAAAATATTCACGAACGTATTATTCAAGAAAAACAACAAGGTAAAGCAATTTTATTAATTTCATATGAATTAGATGAAGTATTTGCTTTGGCTGACCGTATTGCTGTACTTAACGGTGGAGAAATACAAATTGTACAAACTGCTGATAAATTAACCAGAACTCAAATCGGTATTTATATGGCAAGTAAAAAACAACAAGGAGATTTAAATGAAAACAACTAAAATCAAAACTTCTCCTAAACAAACTTTAGAAAATGTAAGATCTTTTTTAATGTTTGATAATAAAAAAGATTCTAGAAAAAAAATATATGCATCATTATGAGCAATTATTTTTGGTTTATTAATCGCTTCAGTAATTTATGTAATTATTGGTAGAACTGGAGCAAGTGCTCAAAAAACTGGATTATTTACCTTTGTTAATTATTTAATTAAAGGAGCATTACAATCTACTCTTAGAAAAGATTTATATTTACTGATTATCTTTTTTGGATTTTCAGGTTTAGCAGTAGCAGTCAGTTTTAAATCAGGTCTGTTCAACATTGGGGTACCTGCTCAAATGACACTACCTGCTATTCTATTCTTTACTATTATTATTTCTAATAATATTAATCCAGATAAATTAAGTATTAACTACTTAATTGGAATGTTCTTTGTTTTCATTCTTTTAGGATTATTAGTTGGTGCTATATCTGGTATATTAAAAGCTTATTTTAATGTGCATGAAGTTATATCAACTATTTTCTTAAACTGAATCATTACATATTTAGCTTCTTGATTATTTAATAAAAGTAACTTTATTTTCTTTACTCCAAATCAACAAGATCTAACTAATAGATATTTTTCAGATATTTTAGGATTAAGAAAAATAATTATTAGCAATCAAATTACATATCAATTTATTTATGTTGGATTTGCATTATTAATCCTTTTAGCTTTAGGATTATGATTCCTATACAACAAAACTACTTTAGGTTATAAAATCAAAATGGTTGGTATTAACCCTTCAAATGCTGAATATGTTGGTATTAATCGTAAATTAACTACTATTTTAGTTATGTCATTCTCTGGAGCACTTGCGGGATTATCTGGATTTTATTACATAATTTTAAAAGAAGGAAAACTTTCAGGAGATCCTGCACCTTTAAGTATTGGATTTGAATCTATTGCTATTTCATTAATTGCTTTAAATAGTCCTATTGGAGTATGTTTTAGTTCAATGCTATATAGCTTTATTTATAATGGTGCAGTATCATTCCAATTAAAAAATGGATCAGAATCTTTAAAACCAGAGTTCTTCTTATTATTAACTGGTTTAATTATCTTTATGGCTGCTTTATCGGTAATGTTTTACAAATTTAAACCTTTAAGAACATTAGCCAAATATTCTTATTTATTTACCAATAAAGATTATTGATTAAACTTTAAAACTTATCATATTAGTAAAATCAAATACTTATGAAAAGAACGTTTTGTAGTGTATAAACATTTCTTTACTCATTTAAAATTAAAAGCAAAGTTTGCTAAAGAGCAAAAAGAATATGAAAATCAAATCGCTCAGTTAATAAAAAATAAATCGCAAATGAGCAATGATGAAGTAATTGAAATGTATAGTCAAATTGCTAAATTAAAAGTTGAATTTAGAAACAAACAAGTTGAATTTGGACTTAATGAATATGTTGATTTAAGAAATAGATACAAAAATACAGTATATTCTCATAAAAGTCAATACAAATTAATCAAAGAACACTTATACAACCAATTCGTTCAAAATAAAATTTATGCTAAGTACCAAAATTGATTAAATAAAGGGGTGAATTAGTATGACTTTAATTATTACTTATGGATTAATGTTCTTTGCTATTTTAATCCTTGGAACAATTTCTGGTATTTTTTCTGAACGTGTAGGGATTGTAAACATTGCGATTAATGGATTTTTAATTTTTGGTGCTATAAGCTATTTATACATTAGTGAATTTTTATGAAAAGCAATCACTGGAGGAAACTCTGAACTTAAAATTAGTGCTTGATATCAAATTATCGCTACTTTGTTTAGCGCAATTTTAACTTCATTATTTGCAGTATTATTTGGATTTGCAACTATTAAATTAAAATCTGAACAAACTATTTCAGGTTTTGCGATGAACATTTTAGCTGTTGGTATTGCTGCTTTATTAATTATTGTTTTAACAAAACTTCAAGGTCAAGGTTCACAAATTGCTTCAAGATATAAAACAGAATTAGCTCTTAGTGGTGCTCCTGCAGATTGAAGAAATATTATTTCATTTAAATTATTCATTGCTATCATAGTATCAGTTTCAGCTTGATTTGCATTAAGAAAAACTAAATGAGGATTAAGATTTAGATCAATTGGGGAAAACCCTCAAGCTGCTGATGTTGCGGGAATTAACGTTAATAAAACTAAATGACAAGGTATTATTATTGCAGGATTTGTTGCAGGAATTGGTGGATCAATTTTTGCTGAAATGAATAGTGCAGAATTCTCTGTAACTCATGATGTTCAAGGGCTAGGATATATTGCTTTAGCAATTATGATTACTTCTAGATGAAAAGTTTCATTATCTATTTTAGTATCATTATTCTTCTCATTATTATTATCTACTTCATTCTTTGGTGTTTCATTGTTTGGAGCAGGATTTAGTAAATATAAAGAATTATTCTATACCTTACCATATATTATCACACTTGTTATTATGGTCTTTGGAAGTAAAGGTTCTGTTGGACCTGCAGCTGCTGGTGTTCCATATGATAAATCTAAGAGATAGAATTAATAACTCACATAAAGTGAGTTATTTTTTGTATAATTAAAAAAATATCAAAAGGAGAAACGAATGAATTTAAAAAAATATTTATTACTTAGCTTAACAACTATTGCTCCATTAGCTAGTGTTGCAGCAATTGCTTGTTCGAATACAAAAAATGATAAACCTGAACAACCTGGTGCAGGAAATCAAGGATCACAAACCCCAGGATCAGGAAACTCAGGAAATCAAGGATCACAAACCCCAGGATCAGGAAACTCAGGAAATCAAGGATCACAAACCCCAGGATCAGGAAACCAAGAGTCAGGAAACTCAAACAACCAAGGATCACAAACTCCAGGATCAGGAAACCAAGAGTCAGGAAGCTCTAACAATCAAGGATCAGGAGCAGGGGATCAAACTCAAGTTACTGAAGAACAAAAAAATGCATTATTAGAGAAAGTAGCTACTTTTAAACAAAAAGTAACTTCTAAAGTGGATGAATTATTACAATCATCAGATGCTCAAAAACTTGAATCTAATCCTGCTTTTGCAGCTTTAAAAACACATTTAGAAACAAGTAAAACTATTCCTGCAAACTTAGAAACTGAAGCTCAAAATATCACTACAACAGCACAACTAAATCAAGTTAAAACACAACTAACTCAAGCAGAAGCAGCTTTTGATCAATCGATTGAATTGCTTAAAGAGACATTCAAAACTCTTGTTGAGGCTCTTCCTGGAGTTGATAACGCTCAAGAAGCAACTTTATCATTAGAAAACAACTTTACTACTAAAGCTACTGCTTTAGCATCAGTAGAAAAAGCTGTTAACTTTGTTAATGAGTTATTTAAATATATGAAAGAACAAAACGCAAGCTCATCATTTACATTTACTGCTGCAGGAACTGCTCATTCATATACTAAAGAGCAACTAATTGAAAAATATATGCCTACTTTAGATGTATTTAAAGAAGGTGGAACTCATGGAACTACACCTGAAACAGCTTTAAATGGTTTATTAACTAAATTAAATGGTATTAAAACTAAAATTCAAGCAGTAGCTGAAGGTTCTTGAGATGATTCAAAAGAAGAAATGCAAGGATTATTTTTAGACTTTTTTGAAAATAATTTAAATGGTACATTTGCTGAACAATAATAAAAAATATCGAGATTTATCTCGATATTTTCTTTTTACCCTGAGAAACCATTCGTTTTAATTCAAAATCACTACGGTATAAATAATCATCAATTGCTTCAACTAAACCATCTTGTTTAACATCTGAAGTGAAGAATTTTGCATATCCTTTAGTGTGATTATCAGCATTATCCATAACATAAGCATAATCTGATAATTCAAACATTGAAATATCATTTTGACTATCTCCAACAGTCATTGCGTCTTTAATATTCATTTCAAAAACATTATCACACAATCATTTAGCTCCTGTACCTTTAGAAACATTTGATTTAGTTATTTCTATATGTGATTTAACATCACATATATTTAAATCAATATTACGTTCTTTAGCTAAATTATAGAAATTAACTAAATTTTCTCTAGGTCCATAAATTTCAACTTTGTGTACATCATTTGGAATTGAACCATCAGTGATTCAATCGTTATACTCACAAAATTCAGATATAAATTCTTTAAATTCTTGAGTGTATAAATGTAAATAATATTGATGAGTACCAAAGTAATATAAACCAACATTTGTTTC
This sequence comes from Mycoplasma sp. NEAQ87857, assembly GCF_009792315.1. Lineage (NCBI taxonomy): Bacteria > Bacillati > Mycoplasmatota > Mollicutes > Mycoplasmatales > Mycoplasmataceae > Mycoplasma > Mycoplasma sp. NEAQ87857. The sequence goes on from NZ_CP045542.1 coordinate 686,854, forward strand.
TTTAGCTACTTGGAATACTTTTTCTACTTCAGCAACAGGCATATATTCAACATGTAAGATTTCTTTAGTTAAATTATCAAATATCAATGCTCCATTAGAACATACAATATATCTTGATGATAATTGATCACATAATCTTTGAATTTTATTAAATGGTCCATTACCAGTATTAATAACAAAAGGAATGTTTTTTAAACTTAATTCTTTTGTCTTATTAATGGTATTTGTACTTAATGTCTTATCTGGGAATGGGTAAATTGTCCCATCGACATCACTAAAAATTGCTCATTTATTAATCATAGTTATTTAATTATAAATAAAAATGTATAAAATAAAATTATGAACAATATAATTAATATTTTGCAAGCTAAAATTAAAAGAGATAAAAACAAACTTATTGTATATCGTTTTTTAGATTGATTTTTTTCAATTTTAATTGCGATTTTAAACATTACTTTGATTTCTATAGCAATTTATACTCTAGTAAATTTGATTCATATTACTAATTTACATAAAAAAAATCCTACTGAACAATATAAAATTGATGCATCATTTTATTTATTAATTGCTTTGGTGATCTTAATTATTACTTCTTTGATGCTTACTATTGTTTTAGCCGTTTATAAACAAAATACTAATCAAGCAACTTATAAAAAACTTTATAGTACATTAAAATATGTGCAAACCAAATATGAAGCAAACAAAATCACTTATGAGCAATATCAAGATACTATTGAGCAGTTATATCAAAGAGCTAAGTACAAAAATAAATTTGTGATTAAAAAGATAGTAAAAGATGAAATGGTTAAATGAGGTTAAAATGAATGTCGAGTTTTTAAATAAAAAAATTGAAAAAATATATAAGAAAATTAAATTACAATATTATGTTTATGCTACTTTTTATTACATTTTAAATATGATTACTATTTTTGCTGCTTTAGTAATAGGTGTATTAGCTGTATATTATCTTGCAGGAAGTAATAAGCTAGGAGAAAGACAAAATATATTAAATAACCCTTGATATAATGAAGTGCTTGTAGGGGTTGGGTTTTATCCAGTATTAACCACTAGTATCAACTCTTTTATTGGTTTTGTATCAGGGATATTATCATTTTTTGTTGTTAACAAAAAATATCAAGATCGCAAAATACAATCTAAAAAAATTCAATTACATATTTTAATTTGTAAAGAGCAATTATCGATATATAAAAATATCGATAATGAAGGTGAAAGATTATTTATGTTATACAAAAATATTTTAAATATCTTAGAAATTGATAAATACAGCTATCAAGATTTAATTAATGAGGATTTCAATGAAACAAAATAATTCAAATAATATCTCTTTAAAAGAGAAAGAAAAGTTTATTAAAAACAAATATTTTAAAAGTAAGTCAATATTTATTATTTTAAGTATTCTTTCAATTTCTATTGCTTCATTAACTGTTGTTTTAAACTTGTTTTCAATTAGATATAATGAAGCAAATAACACCATAATGACTTTGTTTATTACCATAGCAATCATTAACGTAATTGGTACTTTTTGTGTATCGATTCAATCATTTTTTAATATCACAAATAAGAAAAATATTTTAAATGAAAATATTGAACAAAATCAATTAACTATCAAAAATATTCAAGAAAATAAAGATATTACTGAGAAAGATTTAGAAAACATTATTCAAACTTTTGAATAATGTTTTTATTAATTTGAAAAAGAGTAAAATTTAAATAATATATATAAATTTTATTAGGAGTAATATCATGAATTTAAAGAAATATTTAGCACTTAGTTTTGGTGCAATTGCACCATTAGCAACTATTGGGATGGTTGCTTGTCAAAATCCAACTAATAATGGAGATAATAAAAATAAAGGTGGTAACAAAGATAATAATGTTACACCAGATCCAAAATTAGCAACCCAAGACCAAAAAAATACATTAATCCAAAAAATTAAACTTAAACAAACTAATTTTTCTACACAAATAGCTCAACTTTTAGAGAAAGTTAATGATAAAATTAAAAGCATTGATGGAACCAATCCGTTTGAAGCATTAAAAACTCAAATAGAAGCCTTTAAAAATACTCCAGCAACAGTTTGAGAACAAAGAATTAACTCTGCTACAAAAAAAGATGAACTAGATCAAATTGAAAAAGATTTTGATAAAGCTATGGAAGCTTTAGATACATTTGTAAATAATCTTACACAACAAATTGAGACTTTATTAAAATATGATAGTGAAAAAACAGCAGATGATAATCCAAATAAAAAAGAAGAATCATCAAATAACTCACCAACTACACCAGGTACATCAAACTCTGCAAATGAAAGTAAATATATTTACACATATGATGCTAATAACGATTACTACAAACCTTTAGAAGGAAAAAGTGGTAAAGAATTATTTGATGCAATTTTAGCTTTACAAAAATCTAAATTACATCCACATTCTGGAGCTTATAATGATCTTGTGAGATTTTACGTAGAAAGTAAAGCTTTTAAAGATTTATATTATGAAAAAGATGGAAGTTTATTAGATATTTATTCTGAAAATCCTAATGGCAAAGATCCGTATGAATATACAACATATCAATCAGGAAATTATAAAAAAGAAGGTGATTCAACCAATAGAGAACACTTAATTCCACAATCATGATTTAATAAAGAAGAACCAATTAGATCTGATAGTCAATTTGTATGACCTACAGATAGTAAAGTTAATGGCATTAGATCTAATTACCCTCATGATGTTGTTAAAACCGTGTCTGAAACATCAGAAAATGGATCAAAATTAGGGACTAATGCTGATGGTCAAAAAGTTTTTGAACCAATTGATGCATTTAAAGGAGATGTAGCAAGAGCTTATTTATATTTTGCGGCCACATATTCATTTGGTAATATTAACGGATTAAGCATTTATATGAAGAATAGTATTTTTGATAGAAATGATACATTTGGACTTCCTTTATACTGAATTAATTTATATGTAAATTGAGATAAAAAAGATCCAGTAGATATGTTTGATATTACAAGAAATAATGAGAGTGCTAAATACGAGTCTTTACGTAATCCATTTATTGATTATCCAGATTTATATAACAACTTATTTATTGAAAATCCTAAACCATTTGTTAATAAAGGAATATTAATTAGTGCTAAATTAAATCCTAATTATAAAGATACAAATAGTTCATCAAATGTTAATATAAATATTCCGGATAATAATACTCCAAGAAATAATTCTTCAACAACAAATAATAGCCCATCTAACAATGGAAATTCATCAAGTTCTATGGATAACAGTGCTAATTTAGATCAATACGCTGATGCATTTAAAAATGGGTATCAAATTGATCAAGCTAAAAAAGAAGAATTAATCCAAAACTTAAATCAAAATCATGTTATTAGATTTGATTATAAAAATAATTCACTAATTATTCTTACAAACAATTCAAAACCCGATTGAAAACAAGAAACTAATATTTTAAGATTTGCAACATTTAATGGTAATTTACCAAGAGGGATACAAATGGCTAATGAAGAATCAGAAAATGGTGATACAAGATTCGGATCAAACTTATCATATACATTTACTGATAATAAATTAACCATTAAATTCAAAGTTGCTAAATATAAAGGTAAAAATAAAGCTCAAGATGTATCTAATACAATCAATACATTAGAATTTACTTTAAGTTAACAAAAAATACAACCAAAATGGTTGTATTTTTCTTTGCAAAAACTAGCAATATTAATAACTTTGCTATAATATAACTAATATTTTTATTTAATAAAAATAACATTCATTTAATTTTAATAATTAATTTAGGAGATATATGGAAAACGTCAATATTTTTGCCTTAGGAGGGCAAGATGAAAATGGTAAAAATTGTTATGTTTTAGAACATAACAATAATATTTATATCATTAATACAGGGGTTAAAATACCAATCAACTCACAAAATGGAGTAGACACATTAATTCCTGATTTTAGTTATTTAGAAAAAAATAAAAACAAAATTCAAGGTGTTTTTATTAGTGATATTAAAAATGAAACTTTTTCTGCTTTACCATGATTGGTAATGAAAATACCTGGATTAGTAATCTATACTTCTGCTTTTAATAAGGTTTTAATTCTTGAAAGATTAAGTAAATATAATATTTCAGATGCTAATTATAAAGTTCAAGTTATTAATCAACCAATTAAATTAGGTCAATTAACAATTAAACCATTTGCTTTAAGTGGAAGTTTACCTGGTAATATTGGTTTTGATTTTATGACTAAAAATGGTGATTATTTATTTATGTTTAACTTTGTTGAAGGTAATTTAGGTATTTATGGAAAAACTTACTTTAAAGAATTAAGACAATTTTTAGGAAATAATAAAATAAATGCTTTGGTAGTAGATGCTGGAAAAAGTAATTTTAATTCTAAAGCAATTAATAAATTAAATAAAAGTGCTCAAATTGATCAAGCTTTTGAAAATGCAGATCCTAAAGCTAAAATTGTTGTTGGAGCATATGATGAAGAAATGGTTGTTTTAGAGCAAGTATTACGTAATGCTAAAAAATACAATCGTCCTGTAGCTATGTATGGTAAAACTTATGCTCAATTACTTTATTTAATTACCCAAGTTAATAATAAATTAGAACTTCCTCAAATCATAGATCATAAAACTATTAATAAAACTGAAAATGTAGTGGTTTTAGTTACTGGATCAATTGAGCGGTTATATGCAAGATTTTTAAGAATTACAGATAATAAAGATGTTTATTTAAGATTAAATAAAGCAGATACAGTTATAATGCTTGCTCCACCAGTAAATGGTTTAGAATCTCTAGCTGCAGTTACATTGGATGAAATTGCTAAAATTTGTTCTAAGATTTATGATATTCAAGAAAGTGAATACTTTAGATCCAGACCATCAAAACACGATATTTACAACTTAGTTAAAACATTAAAACCAAAAACAGTAATTCCTGCTCAAGGGTTATATAGATATTTAGTAGATGCTTCAAATTACTTAATGGAAGATAAAGAATTAAAGAAAAATATGCATCCTATAATTTTACAAAATGGTAAAGTTGTCCATTATGTTGATGGTAATTTATTTAGCTTAAATGGAAAAGTTAAAGAAGTTGGAGATACTATCATTGATGGATTTGGAGTTGGAGATATTTCTTCGGAAGTTATTGCTGAAAGAGATTCTTTAGGTAGAGAAGGGGTGATTATTATTAATACTCTTTATTCACCTAAATCAAAAAAAATTATCTCAAAATTACACATTAATTATGTTGGAGTAATTGATGAAACTGATCAACCTGAAATTAATAAATTAATTAAATCAATTTTAATTGAAACATTTAATAGTAAACAATTTAGTTCAATGCGTGAATTAAATGAAAAAGTTAGAAAAATTATTCGTAAGAAAATATTTAAACTAACTGATAAAGATCCAATGGTTGCATTAACTTTAACTAAATTATAAAAATGACTAAAAAACAATTTTATAACAAACTTGGTTTAAGTTATATTGAATCTGATGTTCAACAAAATAATGGATTTACTACAGGTATTAAAACAATATGACTTATATTATTAACTATAATATGGTTAGTTCTTTGTGTTTTTAGCATCGCTTTTGCTTATGGGATCAATAATAAGGTTTTAAACTACATTTATATTTATTCTTTGGATTTGGTGTTTGGTAATTTAATTTGAATTTTTCTGCCTTATTTTGCTTTTATCTTAATTGTTTTGATTTTAGAAAATATTTTTAAACAAAAAACAGTTGCTTGGTTTAAAAGAATTTATAAAATTCATTGATTTTATGCTAAAAAAATGATTATAAAAGCTAGTATATATTTATTACTAGCTTTTATACTTATGGATAATATAATTCTTTATTTTACTAATGGGATTGAATTAAATTTTGAATCAGAAAAAGTTTATTTATTGTTTATAAATGGTTGATGAAAATATTTTAAAGAAGGTTTTTATCAAACCAAACATATGGGTTTTGTGTTTGATACTATTATTAATTTAACTTATTTAATTACTTTATCAAGTATTGTTCCATTTCTTTTAATGTTTATCTTTTTCTTTTTAGCGATATTAAATTTACAACCATATAAGAAAATTAAAGATAAATTTCTTTCAATTTTAGGATTAAAAAATAAATGATTAAGCATTTATAAATTTAATGAAACAACAAATAATTTGCATTCAGTTTTAAAAGCTACTTCGGAAGTAATGATATATATTGATGCTATTTTTTATTTAGCTAGAAGAAAGAAATTAGATTTAAATAAGAATTTTTTAGCTTTAGAAAAAGAAATTAGATTAAAAGTTAGTTTTCATGAAATTAAACATTTTTTAGAAAAACATAAAAAAGAACAAAAACAACATTTAATTAATTTAGAATTACAAAGCAAGAAAACAGTTGTAGAACCATTTTTTGCTCAACAACTAGATAATAAGCAAATGATCAATAAAAACAATGAGGATAAAATAAGTTTTTCAGCTAATGTGGATGATTTTTTCAAATTAGATGACAAAGAAGGTGAAAATGATTAAACAATATTTATGAGAAGAAGCTAAAGAAATCTTAGATAATAACAAAGATAACAAATTAATTTTTCTAACTTTTACCACCAAATGATGTGGTGATTGTAAAATGATGAAACCTGTAATACAAAGATTATCAGAAAAATATCAAAATAAGAAAAATGTTACATTTATTGAAGTAGATGCTGAAGAAGCTAAGTTATTTAGAGAAGTTGATAATAAATGAAACGTTTTAAGAGTTCCAACTTTTATCTTACTTAAAGGCCAAGAGATAGTTGAAAAAGGATATGAATATATTCCTGAAGAAATCTTAAGTAATTGAATTGATAAAAAAATTTAAGATATAAAAGCAGTATAATCCTGTGTTTCCAAGTTTTGACCAATTTTTTAGCACTTTTCCACACTTACTATACTACGTATAGTAAAAAAATTATTTTTTCCACATAATTACATTGTAATTATGGTATAATTAGGAGTATGAAAAAAGAAAAGTGAATTATTGTTAGAAGTAAAAGAAAAGACACATACTACATCACAGCAGCTATCTCAAATGGTCATGCTAGAGGTTATAAGAGAAGTATTGGTTTGGGGAATTTAGAAAAATTAGAAAAATCTACAAAAGACCCAATTAATCTCTTAAAAGAAGCTTGTGTTAGTTGAGATCCTGAATGACCTAAAGACAAAATTTTGCAAGAAGTAAATAAAGTTCTTAAAAATTCAGTTGTTGAATCAAAAGTTGTTAATTATGGTCATCAAGTTTTATTTAACACAATTGATGACTTGGATATTTTTGAGAAGACAAAAGAAACAAGATCAAAAGAATTAATAAAAATATTGAAATTTATAATTTCAACACGTATCCTAAAACAACAAAGTCTTATTAAAACTTTTGAAAGTATTCCTGATTATGAAATTGAATTTGATTCAAAAAAGACTACATTTTACAACTCTTTAGATTATCTTTCAGATAATAAAACAACTATTTTAAAAAACATCAATAATTCATTAATTTCTAAAAACCTAAGATCTGTTGATGTTATGTGATTTGATTCATCAACTGTATATTTTGAAACTTTTACAAGTTTAGGTCTTAAACACCCTGGATATTCAAAAGATGGAAAATTCAAAGAAGATCAAATTGTAGTGGGTTTAATCACTGATGAAAATGGTATTCCAATCCATTACAAATTATTTAAAGGCAATACAGCTGACCCAAATACTTTCATTCCATTTATCAACGAAATCAAGAAAATTTACAACCTTAGAATGGTTACAATAATTGCTGATAGAGGAATGAGTACCAATAAAAACATTAGATTCCTAGAACAAAATAATATTGATTTTATAATCTCTTACAGATTAAAAATCGCTACTAAAAGAACTAAATTATTCGCTCAAGATCCTGAAGGATATGTTGATTTAGATAATTTTAAATTTAAAGAAGAAACTTATGAATCGCTATGACAGAAAAAACGTCCAAACGGAAGAACTAGACGTAGAATAATAACTTATAGTGAAAAACGTGCTAAAAAAGATAAACAAGATAGACAAATTCTTATTGATAATTTCAATAAAAAAGCTAAAAATGGTATTGTTGCTCAAGCTGATTTGCTTGCTGGTAAAAAATACAAATTCTTTAAAGAAATTGAAAATGGTAAAACAACTTCATACAAGTTAGATTATGAAAAAATCGAGAGAGATAAAAAGTTTGATGGTTTATACGCTTACGAAACATCAAGACACGATCTTACAGTTCAAGATGTTGTTGATTTATATGCAAAACAATGACAAGTTGAAGAAAACTTTAGAACATTAAAAAACGCTTTAAGAATCAGACCTGTGTATGTGCGAAGTGACAAACACATTGAAGGATATTTTCTTTTATGCTTTATATCATTGGTTCTTATGAGATATTTACTAACTTTAGTAAATAAAAACTTAGAACCTGTATTAGGTGTTAAAAACGAAAGATTTACTAACACAAGATTAATAAAAGCAATTTTAAGTGCTAATAAATATGTTGAAGTGATAAATTCAAAAATTATCACTGAAAAATTAATAGAAAATAAAGATAATATGCAATATTTAAATGATTTTGCTATTATCAAAAAGATATTAGAAACTCAAAAACCTTAAATTACAATGTAAATTTTTGAAAAAGTTAAAAAAAGAGCAATAAAATGCTCTTTTTATCGTTTTTTGTTAAAACTTGGAAACTCAGGAGATTCAAAAAGGATATTTATTTATTGGCGATAATCTTTCGTTATTAAAATTTATCAAAACCAATATTAAAGATTATTCTGCTGAATCAACTTATTATTTAGTTTATACTAAATTTGATTTTGATATCTTAGACGCAAATGAGAACAAAATCTTTTAATTAGCTATAGGTATTTACCTATAGCTTTTTTTATCCTTATATTATGAAATTTTTTCATTAAACAAATAATTTTTAAAGATTGGTTATAACATATTATTAAAAAATATAAAATTAATAATATATATAAATTTAAGTTAAGGAGTTATTATGAAATTCAAAAAAATGTTACTACTATTAGGAGGATCAATGATCACTCCAATTAGTTTAGTTTCTTGTGTTAATCCTAACACTTCAAATACTGAAAAAGAGAAATTTAACCAATATATTCAATCATTGCAAGGAATGGCAGAAATTTACTCTCAGAATAATCAATCTAGCTATGCTAATTATTTAAATAAATTAGTTACTAATGCTTTAGTTAAAAGCAAAAATAAAACTGCATCATTGACACAAATCACTAATAAAATTAATGATGAATTAAAATTACTTGATCAAGCTCAAAATAATGGTCTAACTATAGAAGAGCAAATTGAATTAAACAACAAGCAAAAAGAACCTGTAGAACCTATTAAACCAACAGAACCAGTTAAGCCTATAGAACCTGTAAAACCAGTGGACCCTGTTACTCCAATTGAACCCATTAAACCAATAGAACCCATTAAACCTATTGAACCTATAAAACCAGTAGATCCAGTTAAACCTATTGAACCTATTAAACCTGTTGAACCTACTAAACCAGAAACACCAGTAGAAAATGTGTCTTCTAATGAATTTTCTATTGATTATACTAAAGCTACATATCAAGATGTTGTTGCTAAATTACAAAACTTATTAAACAAAAAAAGTAGTCCTACTAAATATGGTCAACTAGAAGCTTCAAAAACTTTAGAATACCAAAACTTATTCCAAGTATATAAAAACGGATACATTGGTATCAAAAGTGGCGGAAATGAAGATAATAATAAATTAGTTTCATATACTGGTGAAGGATTATCTAAATATTTAAATGGTTCTATAACTACCAATGTAGATAAAAAAGTGATTTCATTAACACTTATAGTTGATCAACAAAAAAGTATTGTATTAGATTTATCTAAATTTAAAGGATTTAATGATCAACCTACTGAAAACGTAGAAAAACCTATAATAACAGATACACATAATAACACTCAACCTAAAGAACCTGAAAAAGACAAAACACCTGCTGATAACACACCTGTACAACCAGTAAATCAATTTACTGTTGATTATACTAAAGCCACATATCAAGATGTTGTTGCTAATTTACAAAACTTATTAGATAAAAAAAGAAGTCCTATTAAATTTAACCAATTAGAAGCTTCAAACACTATTAGCTACAGCAACTTATTCCAAGTTTACAATAATGGATTTATTGGTATTAGTAGTGGTGGAAATGCAGAAAATAATCAATTAGTCTCATATACTACTAAACCTAATGAAAAATACTTAAATGGTGAAATAACAACTGATTCAAATAAAAAAGTTATTTCATTAACTTTAATAATTAGTGATAATGAAAAAGTAGCATTAGATTTATCTAAATTCAATGGTTTTAATGATCAACCTACTGAAAATGTAGAGCAACCTAATAATCCTACTGATCCAGTAGCTCCAGTTGAACAACCTCAACCTCCTGTTAATCCAAACAACCCAACCAATCAACCTAACATTGATACAAATTCAGGAAATAATAACCCAGTTGTTGAAATAAGTGATCAAGAAAAACTAGATAATTGAGCTAATGAACACGCTTCAAACATTGTAAAAGTTGATGATTTAAAACAACTTTATGATGCTATTTCTCAAAAATTAACAAATAATAAAGCTACTTTACCTTTTGTTTGAAAAACTAACAAAAAAGAAAATATTAATGAATTAAGATTTAATATTGACAAAAATAATTTTATAACTCCTGACTTTTGCAGTTAAAAAATTTTTACTTATATACATAGTATATAAGTAATATTAATTTTTTTACTTGTTATTCTGTTAGAATATGATATAATGCGAATATGTTTGTGAAAATTAGTAAAGTAAGTGGTGTTGAATATGTAACACTAGTGGAATCAAAATGAGACAAAGTTAAAAAGAAAGCAGTTCATAAAGTTGTACAAAGATTGGGTAGAAAAGAAGATTTAATAGCAAACGATCCACTTGCTATTGAAAAATTAAAAGAAGAATGTAAAAAGTCAAAAGCAAAAATATCAGAAGCAAATCAATTAGTAACTGATGTTATGGATTCACTTCTTCATAATGTACTTCTTACTGATAACGAAACTTTAGACACTATGTGTTATGGTAATTTGATTTATAGAAAATTATTCAAAACACTAAAGTTAGACAAGTTTTTCAATAAAGTTGATAAAAGTTATAGGACAAAATACTCACTTTCTGAACTTACAGAATTCTTAGTAACTTCAAGAATTTTAAGACCTGAATCAAAACTTCAAACTTTCAATCAAAAAGAAAAATTTATTACAAATTATGACTTTTCTCTTGAGTCAGTTTATAGATCACTTGAAAAAATTGGTAAAGAAAAAAGCAAGGTTGTAAGTTATTTAAACAAACAGTTATCAAGCTTGTACAATAGAGATTTAACACATTGTTATTATGATGTAACAACAATTTATTTTGAAAGTTTTGACGCTGATGAATTAAGAAATTTTGGTTTTTCAAAAGACTTAAAAGTGAATCAAACACAAGTGGTTTTAGCACTTGCTATTGATAACAAAGGTATTCCTATTACATATGAAGTTTTTCCCGGAAATACTAATGAATTCAAAACATTTTTACCATTTTTAGAGAGTTTGAAAAACAATTTTGGTTTCCAAAACATCACAATTATTGCTGATAAAGGCTTAAATTCTAAAAATAACCTATTAGAAATGAAAAAATTAGGTTACAACTACATCATTACTGAAAAAATAAAATCATTAGATAAAAAGGTGTCTGATGCATTTGATTTAGATACTTTTGAAAGTGTTACAGATAAATTTTTCGTGAGAAAAATACCTGTAATTGACTATGTTAATAGTGACGAAAAAGTCTATGCTCTAGATGATGAATTAGTTTTAACTTACTCAAGCGAAAGATCAAAATATGACTTATATCACATTGAAAAATTAAAACAAAAAGCTACTAAACTAATTGAACAAAAGAACCATACAACATACAAATCATCTATTAATACAGGTGGCAAAAAGTATATTTCAAGTAAAGTTGAAAACGTTGAATTCAATCAAAAACAATATGATAAAGATTTAAAGACAATTGGGTTTTATGGGATAAGAACTAATATTAAAGAAATTGATCCAATGAAAATTTATAAACAATTAAGAGGTTTATGAAAGATTGAAGAATCTTTTAGAGTGCTTAAAACCAATTTTGAAGCAAGACCAGTTTATGTGTGAAAAAAGGAATCTATTTTAGGTCATTTCTTAATTTGTTATATATCTTTAGTTATTCAAAGATATCTTGAATTATTATTAAAAGAAACAGTAAATTTTGAAAAAGATGATCAATATTTAACTACATCTAAAATTATAAAAACCTTAAATGAGAAAGCTACAGTAGTCATTTGAGGAGAAGATAAAGAACATTTTTTAAGATTAAAAATGGATGAAGGACTTACAAGAATATTAAAAGCATTTAATATTAATTCACTACCTAAATATGGTAAGGTTGAAAATTTAAGTTCTATTATACTAGGAAAAAGATAAACAAAAAGACGAAAACGCAATAAATACAGGGGTTTTCGTCTTTTCTTTAACCATAACTGCAAAAGTCAGGAAAAACTAGATAATTGAGCTAATGAACACGCTTCAAACATTGTAAAAGTTGATGATTTAAAACAACTTTATGATGCTATTTCTCAAAAATTAACAAATAATAAAGCTACTTTACCTTTTGTTTGAAAAACTAACAAAAAAGAAAATATTAATGAATTAAGATTTAATATTGACAAAAATAATTTTATAACTCTTAAAATGAATATCGATCTACCTAATACATATAAGTTAGGTAATATAAGTAATAAAGGTAACTATAGTCCTAAATTAGAAGAAACTTTTGATGAAACATCAAAAGTATTAACTCTTACATACTATGTATGATCAAAAAATCTTCACTCTACAAATACTTATACATCAACTATTGATTTTTCATCTTTAACAACTTCTTCAAATGAGAACGAAAATACTCAACCAAAACCAGAAGACACAACTCATAACGAAGATCAAACTCCACCTGTATCAACTATAGATAATAATGGTTCTAATTCTGATGACACAAATGAATCTTCAAATCCTCAGCCATTAGTTAATGGAGGTCAACCAAATCATTCTAACGAAACAGGTGATTCTAATCCTGTTGTATCAGAACCATCACCAGTCAATGATGCCCCCGCAGAACCCCAACCAGTTGCTGAAACACCAAAAGAAGCTGTATTATTTGATGTAGATAAAAATAAATTAAAAGAAAAATTAAAAAGTAAGACAAAAGATCTTGTGACATATAAAGCTTGAGGCGATCAATTTGAAACAATCTTTGGTATTAAAAGTGGTGACATTAAAGAAGATAACAAAATATTCACATTAAAAAATGAATTTCAAGGAAAACTTAAATATTCTGGCGACAAGAAAAAAAGTAAAAAAATCATACAATACTACCTAAATGCAAATTACGATCAAGAAAATAAAAAATTCATAATAACATATAAACTTAAAGATAGTGATGAAGAACATACTTTTACAGTAGATTTAAATGATTAAATTATAATGAGCAATTAAAAATTGCTCATTTTTTAATCTCTTTAAGATCAGAGAAATTTATACTTTGACTTTAAAACCAAAATACTTTATATGAAAATGGTTTAAATAATTTTCATATATTTTATAGTAACTCGTTTAATATTAATGGCTTTAAGTATAATAAAAATAAGACTTATTTTTGTGTAAAAATCATTATATTATTCATATTTTAATAAAGGAGAGTATCTATGCTGTTAGCAGAATTATTAAACAAAAGAACCACATTACAAAAAGAAATGGGACAAATTAAAATTTGATTAAAACAAAACTCAATTTCAACAGTTGGTAATGAAAACAATAAAGAATGATTAGAAAAATACGATTTACTTTGTGAATATGAAGTTGAACTTCAAAACACAATAACTTTAATTAACGAAACTAACAACAAAGTTAAAGCTGGAAATTTCCAAAACATTAATGCTATGTTACTTCAAAGAGATCTACTTAATAAAAAAATATCATTTTTAGAACAAATAACCGAAACAATTCAAAACGCTAAAAGAGAGGAAATTAGAGCTTTTAAATATCAAAAAGAAGATGTAAAAATAACTCCAATGTTTATTAATGCATTAGATTTTCAAGAAGAAATTCTAAAATTAAAAAACGAACTTAAAAAGTTAGAAAACTTAATTCAAAGAACTAATTGAACTACTGAAGTTTAAAAATAGTTATATAAACTTGCTAAGTTTATAATTTATAGGGTTAATATCAAACACATTCTCAATCTACAATATTTTTTAAATATTGTAGTAAATATCTTAAACATTAAATGAGACATTTGTCAACCAAAGTAGTGTTATGGATCAATTTAATATAAAAGTTTTCAATTTACAATTTACACCACCATATCACTTTTACAATTTAAAATTGCACAATTTATAAATAACAATTTAATTACATTTGAGATGCTTAAATTTTAGATTAAAACTAATTTCTTTTTATAAGTATTATTTTTAATACGAATTTATTGTTTGATATTATGGAAGGGGTGGGTTAACAAAAAAAGAGATGTAAAAATCTCTTTTTTTTTCTACTTTATTGCAAAAATATTACTATTACAAATAAAAAACATAGAAGTATCATTCAAAATAGAACAAAATAGACAATGGTAAGAAAATTTTATCGATAAAAATTAAAAAAACATCATAATTATAAAGATGAAAAAAGGCAAATATGAAATGACAGAACTGACATAAGTTAGTTATTTTTTGATATCTTTAAATTTATATTTTTTTTCATATATAATCAAATTATATATTCAAAATTAGGAGGTAAAAAAATGAAAAACAATACATTGGATGCTTTAATGGGTGTAGCATCATTAGGAAGTGTCATACCTAATAATACACCTACATACGCAACAACTATTAATATAGACAAGGATATTCGAACTACATTAAATGATAGTTCGCTATTAGATATAAATGCTGCAGTCATAAGTAGAAATTTTGACTTTAAACTACCAGGGACACTTGTTTATGATGGACTTGATGCAATACATAATAAAAAAATAATAGCTAGAGAAATAGAATCATATGGAAGTGAAGTTTTAAAAAATATCGATAAAACAGTTGAAAAGTTTTTCGATGGAGAATTAAGTAAAAATATTCTTTTAGATACATTTTGTAAGGAAATAATCCAAAAAGAAGCGATGAAAAATTACCAAAAAATCAAATCACTTGATTTTAATGATGGAAAAACTCAAGAATTGTTTAGTAATCTACAAAAAACATATGAAGAAAACAAAAACAATAGTAATGAAGTCGTTTTCAAAACAATTGATAAAAAACTAAAAACTAATGTTGACGAAATAAAAAGAGAACAATTAAAAAAACAAGAAGAAATTCAAAGACAGAAAGAAATACAAAAACAAAAAGAAGAAGAGCATAAAAAAGAACTCGAGAGATTAAGATTAGAGAAAGAAAGAATTGAAAGAGAAAGAATTGAAGCTCAAAAAAGAAATGAAGAAATTAAAGAAATAGATAGTCAAATTCAATATCTTAAAAAATTAATTGCTAAAGGTGAAGAGATTATCTCTATTTACGAAGAACAAATTGAAAGAGTAAGAGTTCTTAATATTGTATCCACTTCTTTAACCGCTGCAGCTTGAGCTTTATTTGCTGCATATTCAGCAATGGCTTGATTTACTTTTGGTGCTACATTGGTCTCTGCCACAGCCGCTGCCTTTCAAGCAGGATTAATGACATATTCTGCAAAACAAGCTTGAGACACTTATCACAGTCTAGAAAATGATTTACAAGGTTTAAAAAATACCTTTAGAAGCACAGAAATGTTAGAAATTAAGAATTTATTAAATAATTATCCAGCTAATGAATTATGAAATTTAATACATAACGCTGTTAAAAGTAAAGAATTCAGAGGTGGTAATGTTATTAAGGATATATTATTACTAGTACTTATGAATAGACCAATAGCATTACTTACTACACCACTTATTTTTGGAGTTGTTATTCAAAAATTAATAAAAAGAGTGTTTAAGGTTCCTGTAGAAGTAACTTCAAAGATATTCACAAAATGAAGTTCAAAAGCAGCTATGGAAGGGATAAAAACAATATTTGTAGAAAACTTTGGCAAAAGTAATAATTTTTTAATTAAAAGTATCTCTAAACTATCTGAAAAACTTGCGGGAAAAGTAGCTAATATTACAGTTTCTGGTACTCTTACAGGTATAGGAGTTGCTTTAACTTTTGCTGATGTTGTGGCTTCTGCAACGCAATTAGGATTTGCTGGTAATTTTGCATCGAGATTAAATAAAGTATTATATGAAAAATAAATTTAATGCAAACTTAGTTAATCTTTGAATCTTACAAGGTATTGCTGCAGCTTGATTTTTAGTACCTATATTAATAAATATAGCTTTTATCAAATTACCAAATCGTACTATTATATTTAATTATATTTCAATTGGTATTGGGTGCTTTTTCCAATTATTTTTCTTTATATTACTATTAGTTTCTATCAAAAAAGGAATGAGACTAAAATCATTTTGTCAAGATTTTAACAGTAATTATAATGATTTATTTATTGAAAAATTTAGACATGTTACAGCATACTTATTTAATAAGGACATAGTGTCCGGATTTTGTTATAAACAACTTTTTAATCTTAAAAAACTCAAATATAAACAAGTTGAATATTTTGATAGCAAATATATTGAACAGTGAAAACAAAAGAGATTGAAATATTTAAGTATCTATATTTTTATCTTCAATTGATTTAAATGTTGATTCATTGCAACTTATATAGTTCCATTCTTTCTATACTTACCAATTATTTTAATGTTAGGAAACCCAAGACCAAATGAATTATGAATTTTAGTACTATCAATGCCCGGAATTGCTATGTTTATAGAATCATTTGTTGAGTCATTTGTATATAAAATGCAAGTTGAATTTGTGGTATTGTTCAACAATCCACATACTAGTGTTTATAAATTTGTAGCTTATATGAATCGATATAGTTATGACTATAATAGAGTTATTTTTAGTAGGAAAAATCGTTTAAGATATGTATTTATACATCGTTTCACTTTTATTTGAGAGTATTTTAAAACAGAAACATTAGTATGTTATGATAAAGATGATGCTAGTGCATGACCTTTACATATTCAAAATATTCAACAATCTATCGAATCTGAAAGTGATCAAGAAGTAATTGACAGAGCTTATCAAAAAATCCAAGAATACCGAGAATCAAAAGTTAATAAAAATTAAATACCACTATCCAATAACTAACATAAGTTAGTTATTTTTTCCTGACTTTTGCAGTTAAAAAATTTTTACTTATATACATAGTATATAAGTAATATTAATTTTTTTACTTGTTATTCTGTTAGAATATGATATAATGCGAATATGTTTGTGAAAATTAGTAAAGTAAGTGGTGTTGAATATGTAACACTAGTGGAATCAAAATGAGACAAAGTTAAAAAGAAAGCAGTTCATAAAGTTGTACAAAGATTGGGTAGAAAAGAAGATTTAATAGCAAACGATCCACTTGCTATTGAAAAATTAAAAGAAGAATGTAAAAAGTCAAAAGCAAAAATATCAGAAGCAAATCAATTAGTAACTGATGTTATGGATTCACTTCTTCATAATGTACTTCTTACTGATAACGAAACTTTAGACACTATGTGTTATGGTAATTTGATTTATAGAAAATTATTCAAAACACTAAAGTTAGACAAGTTTTTCAATAAAGTTGATAAAAGTTATAGGACAAAATACTCACTTTCTGAACTTACAGAATTCTTAGTAACTTCAAGAATTTTAAGACCTGAATCAAAACTTCAAACTTTCAATCAAAAAGAAAAATTTATTACAAATTATGACTTTTCTCTTGAGTCAGTTTATAGATCACTTGAAAAAATTGGTAAAGAAAAAAGCAAGGTTGTAAGTTATTTAAACAAACAGTTATCAAGCTTGTACAATAGAGATTTAACACATTGTTATTATGATGTAACAACAATTTATTTTGAAAGTTTTGACGCTGATGAATTAAGAAATTTTGGTTTTTCAAAAGACTTAAAAGTGAATCAAACACAAGTGGTTTTAGCACTTGCTATTGATAACAAAGGTATTCCTATTACATATGAAGTTTTTCCCGGAAATACTAATGAATTCAAAACATTTTTACCATTTTTAGAGAGTTTGAAAAACAATTTTGGTTTCCAAAACATCACAATTATTGCTGATAAAGGCTTAAATTCTAAAAATAACCTATTAGAAATGAAAAAATTAGGTTACAACTACATCATTACTGAAAAAATAAAATCATTAGATAAAAAGGTGTCTGATGCATTTGATTTAGATACTTTTGAAAGTGTTACAGATAAATTTTTCGTGAGAAAAATACCTGTAATTGACTATGTTAATAGTGACGAAAAAGTCTATGCTCTAGATGATGAATTAGTTTTAACTTACTCAAGCGAAAGATCAAAATATGACTTATATCACATTGAAAAATTAAAACAAAAAGCTACTAAACTAATTGAACAAAAGAACCATACAACATACAAATCATCTATTAATACAGGTGGCAAAAAGTATATTTCAAGTAAAGTTGAAAACGTTGAATTCAATCAAAAACAATATGATAAAGATTTAAAGACAATTGGGTTTTATGGGATAAGAACTAATATTAAAGAAATTGATCCAATGAAAATTTATAAACAATTAAGAGGTTTATGAAAGATTGAAGAATCTTTTAGAGTGCTTAAAACCAATTTTGAAGCAAGACCAGTTTATGTGTGAAAAAAGGAATCTATTTTAGGTCATTTCTTAATTTGTTATATATCTTTAGTTATTCAAAGATATCTTGAATTATTATTAAAAGAAACAGTAAATTTTGAAAAAGATGATCAATATTTAACTACATCTAAAATTATAAAAACCTTAAATGAGAAAGCTACAGTAGTCATTTGAGGAGAAGATAAAGAACATTTTTTAAGATTAAAAATGGATGAAGGACTTACAAGAATATTAAAAGCATTTAATATTAATTCACTACCTAAATATGGTAAGGTTGAAAATTTAAGTTCTATTATACTAGGAAAAAGATAAACAAAAAGACGAAAACGCAATAAATACAGGGGTTTTCGTCTTTTCTTTAACCATAACTGCAAAAGTCAGGAGAAAAAACTTTATTTTTATGATCCGAGTTTAGCACTAGCTGCTAGTGATTTAAATGAAAAGTTAGCTATTAAACATTTAAGTATTTTTGGTTTTTATTTTGAGAATCTTGTTTATAGAGATTTAAAAATTTATGCTCAATATTTAGATGCAAAATTATTTTATTATCGAGATTCTAACGGTAATGAAGTTGATTTTATTTTAGAATTTGAAGATAAAAGTTATTTTGCAATTGAAGTTAAATTAGGAGATAAAGAAAAGATTGATGAAGCTGCAAATAATTTGATTGCATTCAAAGATAGATGTCAAGTTCAAAAAGATAAAAATAAAAAAGAACGTTATAGATTTAGAGAATGAGTGCCTAAAGCATTAATAGTTATTACAGGATTAGGATCAGTTGCTTATCAACGAGAAGATGGTGTTTATGTTGTTCCAATTGGTATGTTAAAACCATAAAAAATACATTAAAAAATTGATTTTATATTTAATAATCAAGATAAATAATGTTTATTTTTAAAAAATCTATTTTTATAGCAAAAATCCCTTATTTTTGCTATTTTTTTATTCAAAAAAGTTTAATTTTTTATTATCAAAAAAATATATTTTTTCTATAATTATTTTTATGAAAAATAAGTACTTAATTTTATCCAAGTTACTTACTAAATTCATTCTATTAATTTTTAATGATTATACTTACCCTAATTTAAAATCCACCATAGAAGAATATAGTGAGGATATATTTGATAGAGTCTCCCCTTTAATTAATTTTGCTTAATAATTAGTTGAAAGGAGAATTTAAATGACAAACGAAAAAAAGAAACAAAAATTACCAATTATTGAGTTAACAGAAGTTGTTAAAGAATTTTCTGACAAAACAGTTCTACATAGTATCGATTTAGAAATTAAACGTGGAGAATTTGTTACTTTATTAGGGCCTTCAGGTAGTGGAAAAACCACAATTTTAAGACTTTTAGGTGGTTTTGAATGAGCTACTAGAGGTGAAATTAAATTTAACGGTATAGACATTAAAGATTTACCAGCACATAAAAGAAATGTGTCTACTATTTTCCAAGATTATGCTTTATTTCCACATTTAAATGTTGAAGGAAATATTGCTTATGGTCTTAAATTAAAAAGAATTAATAAAGAAGAAATTAATCAAAAGCACATTGCTTTATTAGAACAAAAAAAGAAACTTTGACAAAACAAAGCTACATTAAAAATGAATGAATTGGATAAAATCCAAGAACAATATGAACTTGAACTTGAAAAATACAAAGAAGGTACTTATCAATATCGTAAACGTCAAGACTGATTAGATGATTCGGACTTTAAATATTCTTATTGAGAAAATTATGTATCTCAAAAAACTGAAGCATTTGAAAATAAATATTTCAAAAGAAAAATGACTAAGCAAGAAATGCAAGATAAAATTCAAAAAATGATTAAGCTTGTAGGTCTTGAAGGTAATGAAACTAAAGCAATTTCTCAATTATCAGGAGGAATGAAACAAAGAGTAGCATTAGCTAGAAGTTTAGTTATTGAACCTGAAATTCTACTTTTAGATGAACCATTAAGTGCTTTAGATGCTAAAATTAGACAAAAAATGCAAGTTTTATTAAGAGAAATTCAACAAGAGTTAGGATTAACTTTTATTTTTGTTACCCATGATCAAGATGAAGCGTTGGAACTTTCAGATCGTGTAGCAGTTATGCGTGGAGGGGTTATTGAGCAATATGACACTCCTAAGAATATTTATGACTTTCCTGTAAATATTTGAGTAGCTAAATTTATTGGTGATTCAAATATTTTTGATGCTAAAATAATGAAAAATGGAAATGTTAAAATGCTTGATAAAGAATTTAAAACAATCCATGAGTATGAGCAATTTAAAAACAGCAATGTTGATGCTTTAATTCGTCCTGAAGACATTGATATTGTTTTAACTACAAAAAATACTAAAGATAAGATCAAAGGAAAAATTAAAGATATTTCTTATCGTGGAAGCTATTATTATTTAAGTGTTGAAACAGATGAAGAAGAAATTATTTATGTAGAAACTTCTAAGAAATTTGAAATTGGTGATAAAGTATATTTAAGTTGAACAATTGATTCAATTCATTTAATGGATAAAGATCCAAAGTGAGATTATTCAAACCATGATTTCCAAAATTAATGCGAAATTGCAATTTAATGGGAAATTAGCTTTATTAATCCCTTATGTTTTAGTTGCAATTTTTTTAATCATATTACCAATTATTTTAATTATTCATAGTGCTTTTTCTCAAGTGGGAGATTTTGATAGTTTTATTTTAATTAAAACTCAAACCACTTGAAATATTATTCTTAGAAGTATTTGAGTAGGTTTAGCTTCTGCTGTAATTTGTTTAATTATTGCTTTTCCTTATGCTTATTTTTTATCTACTTCAAAAAGTAAAATTTTCCAAATTTATGCTTTAAGTTTAATTATTTCACCAATGGCCATTTTTACCATTGCTCGTATTTATTCAATTAAAGGACTAGCTTTATCAATTTTTTCTACTGATCCTAGTGCTTTAAATAGTCATATTTTTATGATTATAGGTTTAACTTATTTAAATTTACCATTAATGGTTATGCCTTTATATTCAGTTTTTAAAGATATGCCTAAAAACATTATTGAAGCAAGTAATGATTTAGGTTACAATAACTTTAAAACATTATTTAAAGTTATTTTACCTTATGGAACTAAAGCGATTCTTAGTGGATTAGCAATGATATTTTTAGCTAGTGCTACTACTTTTATTATTTCTGATAAATTATTACCTGATGGAAGTAATTTTAAGTTAATTGGAAATGTACTTAACCCTAAAATTAATCCAGGTAATAAATATGATCTTTCAAGTGCTAGTGTGTTAGTTATTGTGGTTTCTGCTATATTCATTGGAATTTATTCATTATTTTTAATTATTCCTAGAATTATTTTTAAATTCAAAAAAGGAGCTCATTATGAATAAATTTTTTGAATATTTAAAAAGATTTTATATTTACATTATTTTAACTATTGTTTATGTTCCTTTAGTTTTTGGGGTGGTATTTAGCTTTAATAAACCAACTCCTAAAGGTGAAACTAATACAACTTGAACCAAAGGAACAGTAGATAACTGATTAAATTTTTTAAGTGATGGTAGAGATATTGCTTTAACTAATACTATTTTATTAGCTGTGATAGTTAGTTTTTTAGTAGTTGCTTTAAGTTTAGTTACTGTATATTCACTTTATCGTCAAAAAAGTAAAATAGCTAGACCGATTACTCATGCTACTAGTAATATTCCATTAATTAATCCCGATAACATTACAGCTATTGGTTTAGTTTTAGTTTTTGGAGCTTTTTTTGGAATAGTATCAACTAGTAGTGAGGGATTTTTAAGAGTAGTTGTAGGTCATACTATTATGGCTTTACCTTATGGAATTTCATTGATGCTACCAAGAAGCGATAAGTTTAATAATAACTTTTTTGAAGCTTCACAAGATTTAGGATATTCAAAGTTACGTTCATGATTTAAAACCTATTTTGTTTATATGTTACCTTCTATTGTGATGGTAATAGTAGTAAGTTCAGTATTAAGTTTCGATGACTTTATTATTACTCGTACAGTGTCTAATGTTGCTACTTTAGGAACCAAATTATATGAAGGAGCATTTAGACCTTGAGGATTAGTTCTTGGTTCTATTGTTTTATTTGCCACAATTATTGGAAATGTAGTTTATGTTTTAACAAAAAGTGCAAAAAATAAAAAAGGAACTAATTAAAATGAAAAAATTAAACAAATGATTACTAATAGGTAGTTCCATTCTTGCTGGAACTGGTATTTTTGTTAGTTCATTAGCATATAAACTAACTCATCCATTTAAACCTAGTTTTTTTAATTACAAATCATACATTTCAAAAGATAATCACCAAATTCTTTCTAAAGAATTTGATTATAAAGAATTTGATGAAATCAATCAATTTACTATTGCTTTAACCAATAATAAAGCTGTAGCAGGGATTGGTTCAGATTTTCAAGCGGTTAAATTAGTCCAAGATAATTTAATTAACAAAATTGATTATTCAGTTTTATTAAATGATCCAAGCTTAAAAGGAAATTATCAAAAAACTAAACAAGCTGTTAAAAGCTTAATTCGTCCTGTAATTTGAGATCATTTAGCAACTTATGATCATTTATTAACTAAAGAAAATAAAGGTGAATTATGAGAGTATTTTTTACCTTATTTTTCTCAAGATATGGTGATTTCTTATAACATCAATAAAATTCATCCACCTAAAGAAAATTTATTAGATGATGAAGAAATTGATTTTGAAAAATATAGAAATCAATATCAAGATAAGCTTTATGATATTGTTAATTTATTAAAAATTTTAAAAGCTAATAATTTTAATCACTGATTAATTACTGATGCAGTAAGAGATAATATGCTTTATGGTTCATCATATTGAAAAAATGCTGATGGAACTAGAACTGATGCAAGATTTACTGGAGAAGTAAAAACTAGTACTTATAAAGAATTGATTGATGCATTTACAGATTTAATTAAAGATGGTACAGGATATAGTGTTAAATCATCTAACATTGCTTTTAATGGTGATGGTTTAGAGATTGTTAATAATTTAATTAATCCTAGACGTAAAGATGTTAATGCTGCAATTATGTATAATGGTGATGCATTAGATGCTTATTATGGAGCAGACAACTTTGAAAATTTAACTGAAGATGGTTGAATAAGAAGTGTTAAACCAAAACAAAATATTTTATTGGTTGATGGGTTAGTAATTGCTAAAGATAACTCAGAAAAAGAAAATGAAGTATATTTAAAAAATATTGGTGAATCAATTTATTCTAATTTAAAAATTCATTATAAAGAACTTAAAGATGCAGGATTTTTAGATCAAAATGCATCAGTTGATATGACTACCAAAACTGAAACTTTAGTTAATCAATATTGAAAAGATTTAAAAATTAATGAATTAGAACAAGAAGATTATAACTTTGATCAAAATTATAATCTTGAGCAATTTATTAATAAATATGCAGCAATCATTGATTTAAATTCAGCTAAAAATATTGATTTTAAAAACGAATTTATGTCATTACAACAAAATGCTAATGAAGAAAATTTTGATAAAAGTATCAATATTTATCCATATATGATTCAAAAATATTTATTAGATAATGAATCACAATTATTAACTAAATTATTAGATTTAGTTAATCAACATCAAGATGATTTATCTAAGGTGCTTGAAGGTTTAGGAAATGAAACTTCAGTTATAGCAACATTATTAGTAAATAATTTAAAAGAAAATCCAGATAACTTAAAAACTGTTTTAGAGCAAAAAACTAATAATGATTTAGAAGGTTTTGCTTTAGAATTAGGACAATTAATTGCTTATATTGATTTATCTAACGAAGAAACTATTAAAGGTTGACATAATTTAATTAACTTTAATTTTGTTAATTATGTGCCAACTCAAGAAGTAGATTATGAATTTATTTTACGGAATTATTTTGCTACACCTTTTGAAGGACAAGATAAAATTGCTATTGATATTTTCAAAATCGAAAGTAAAAAAGGTAGAATTGAACATAAATCTATTATGCCTGTTGATAATAAACTTCAAAGTTTAATTACTAGTTATTACTTTGAAAAAACCAAATCATAAAAAGTCGAGTAATCGACTTTTTTATTTTGCTAAATAAATAGTTAATTATGGAAAAATTAAAGCAACACATTAGTGTTGCTTTAATCAGAACTTATTTAATTATTGTATGATTAATCTTTTTAAATGATTCATTATGTTTATTTAAATAGAATATCATTTCTTTGTTCAAACCTAATATATTATCTGTTGAAACCACATCAAAGAATAATACTTTTTGAAGTTTTGAGACTTCATCATTTAAAACTATTTTGTTATGTTTTAAATCAATAGTAATCATATGACGATCAAAGATTTTATCGTGATTTGGACAAAGAAGCAATCCGTTATTTACGTCTTTAGCATAAAATCATTTCATATCGATTGATAGATCATTACTGTTATTTATTTCACTAACTCCTCAGATATGTGAGGCAATAAGCAACTCTTTAATACCTCTGATATTGCAGTTTGCTATAGCACATCTATATTCGTATTTCTCTAATAATTCACGTTTATATAAACTTTGAAATTTTCTAGTAACGTTAATTATTGTGTCATTTTTAGATATGGAATCTTTTGCTATGTTGTCTTTTATTCGTTGAAAACACATATCGTAATTATATAAGTACATTTCAAAAACTAGGGGGAGACTATCTTGATGTACAGCAACAACATTTTTATTTTTTGTACTTTTTTTGGTGCTAAATTTTGTAGTAAATAATTTTGTATATTTAACAATATCATTGTTGTGATTATTTAATTCTTGGTGTATGTAATTAAGTGATATTCATCTATTTGATGAATTATAACTTTGTTCTAAGAATGTTTTTGAAAAGTAAATACATTCGGGTTTTACAAGTAAATAAACAACATTATTTATATCTAATTCGATTTTATTGTTTTGTAATATTAATGGAACATAGTAATTTATGATTAGTACTTTATCATAATTTAATAAATATTTCATTATTTCTTTTTTATGAGTTGGCAATGATATCTTTTTTGAATCATTTCCTTTAGATATATCCCTACCACCACTATCACAATGTTCAAAGTATAAAATTAATTCATTGATTAAGATTTGATTTTTATATAAATTTAGTCTATATATTTTATCTTTTATTTTTTCAACTTTATATTCTTTGTTATTTATTTTATTATTTGGGTTTTGGTTTAAGAGTTTAATAAATTTATTTAAAAAATAATTATCAGATAAGTTTGTTTCAAACTTGTAATAAGTTTCTAAATTACCCTTAATTTCTTCTAATGGATGGAATAAACGTTTATCATTGTTGGTAATTTGATTATTTAATATATGTATTCTAGGTTTAGACATTACTTAACCTTTAATAATTCTTCAAGAACAGCTTCAACAACTTTTACATTTATAGCATTACCAAATTGCTTATAAGAATAATAATCACTTCTAGAATCGTTACTAATATCAGAGTGAGTATGAAAAGACTTAGGAAAACTTTGAATGTTTGCACATTCTCTAGGTGTTAAATATCTTCAAGCATTATATCTTCCATCATACAAAATAGGTATTTGCACCATTGCGACAAGAGTAGGGAAGTTTAACTTTCTTTTGCACCTAATCCCAGATTGTCTTAATTGGATAAAAGAATTTTTGATATCTTTATTATCTTTGCCTGCTTGTCATTCGAATTTTTGTTCTCTTTTATTTCAATGCTCTACATTTCATTTTTTAAGCCATTTATCAATGAATTCTTTATTTTTTGAGTACAGATCACGCATTTTAAGTATGTAATTTTGCTTTCACTTTGCAAAGTGAGAAACATCATATTCTTTACCAAATTCATAGGTTCACACAACAGGTATTGTAGTGTTATTTGGTGTAATTATATTCTTTATAAATTCATCTCATGCGTTAAAACAATTTATTAAATATTTATCTGTTTCTTTATTAAGTAAGTATTTTGCATCAATATCTTTTTCTAAGAAATGTTTTCAAGCATTTTCTTTTAGTGGCACTTTCTTACTGTCTATATTTAGCTCTAAGAATTCATGTTGATAATTTGATTTTTCTTTTAATACTCCAGGTATAAAAACTCTAGGTCTATCTTGCGGAACATTAAAATTGATAGGATTGAGAATTAATGGATCCTTAGGAATAATATAACCAATTTCTTTTAAAGTGTTGTTAATTATCTCTCAAGTTTGACCATTATCATGATTTACTAAATGCTTAACATTTTCTAATAAAATATATTTAGGCTTCTTTTCCTTTAAAATGCTAACAATATCAAAGAAAAGAGTTCCACGTGTTTCGTCTAAAAATCCTAATTTTTTACCAGCGTTAGAAAAAGTTTGACAAGGAAAACCACCAAACAAAACATCAAAATCTTCAATATCACCAATGTTGATATTTCTAATATTTAAAATATCATTATTTTTTACTTTATGATTAGCTTTATACGTTAGTATAGCTTTTTGATCTATTTCACTCGCTAGCACACATTTTGCTTTAAAACCATTTCTTTTAGATACGTTTTTTATAGCAGTATGAAACCCTCCAATACCAGCAAATAAATCTATAAACTTATATATATATATATATTAGAGTGAATATTATCTTTTTTCATTTATTCTCCTAATATTAATAAAAGATATTATATAATGAATATCATTTTACTCACTATATAATATCTTATTTTTATAATTTATGTACTTCAATAATAGCTGTATGCTTTTGATTTTTAACAATTTCTATAACTTTAAAACTTACTTTATCATCTAGGGTGTATCTTGTGTTTTTAGTAAGTCTTTGTTTGTTAGTTTTGTTCAATAATCAATGTCTAAGAGTTAAATCTCATTCATCATCAGCTAATAAATCAGTATCAATTTCTAATTGTTTAAAAACTTCTGAAACTATAACATTGCTTTGAACTCTAGATTTTTCTAATGAAATTTCATAAATTTCTTCATCATCATCATACTCATCATAGATTTCACCAATGATTTCTTCAATAATGTCTTCAATAGTAATAATACCTATAGGTTCATTAGAATTATTGTTTTCAACAACAAATCCCATTTGTGATCTAACTAAACGTAATTTTTCTAAAGCACTAGATAAAATTGAGTTAGCTGAAATAAATGGTACGGTTTTAACATAATCAATAATTCGTTCTTTTTTATTGACATGAAATATATCTTTAAGTAGAATAATACCAATTAAAGTTCCTTCTTTAATTACTGGAATTCTTGAGTAATTAGTATCAATAAATAGATCTAAAGCTTCTGCAACTGTGGCTTTAGAATCAATAGTTTCTACGTCTTTAAGTTTAATATAATGTGCTTGAACTTTAGTTGAATCTAAATCTAAAGCTTTTTGAGCTAATAAAGATTCTCCAGTTTGTAACACACCTTCATTTTGAGCTATTTTAAGAAAGTTTTTAAGATCTTCTTCAGTATGTGTTTCATATACTTTTTTACTTAATTTTGAAATTGGATAAGTTAATACAAAGAAAAATCAATAATTAATTTCAATAAAAATTCCAAATATTTTTAAATACATTACTGGATGAGCTTTAGCTAATAATTTAGGAATAATCTCACCAAATAAGACTAATAACGGGGTAACTACTGCTGTAGAAATAATAGCAGCAGTTCCTGAATCAAAATTAGCTTGACCAATAATAAAACTCATTAAAGTAGCAGAACCTACATTAACTAAATTATTTCCAATTAAGATCGTACTTAGAATTTGGTTATATTTTTTTACATGTCTTTGGATTAAAGTTCCAAATCTTTCTTTCTTTTCTACCATTTCGTGAATTTTAGCAGCTGAAATTGACGAATAAGCAGTCTCACAACCACTATAAATACTACTAAGTAGAAATAATAAGATCAAGATAATGATTAATAAATATAATCATCAAGGTGTATGCATAGCAGAAGATGCTGCTTGAGCATATAGCAAACTGGGATAACTATCCATAAAATCTCCTAAATATCATTATTTTTATCAAAGTCTTTAAAAGTTACATAATCACCAAAATAAATTAAATGACCAGCTCCAGGTTGACCATTTCTATTTTTAGCAACGGTTAAATTAACTAATTGACTTTTGTTATTTTCGTTCATTTTGTCTTTATCTTTGGGTTCTTGAACTCTACTGATAAATAAAACAATATCAGCATCTTGCTCAATTGAACCACTTTCACGTAAATCGTGTAATTGAGGACGTTTGTCTTCTCTGTTTTCAACACTACGTGAAAGCTGACTTAATGCTATAATTGGCATTTTTAATTCTAAGGCTAATGTTTTTAAACTTCTTGAGATAATAGACACTTCATTTTGTCTATTTCCATTATGCTTATCTCCTCCAGAAATCAATTGTAAATAATCAATTACCACTAAGTCTAAATTACCTTCTAAAGTTTTATAAAGATGTTTAATTTTTCAAACAATATCAGTAATTTTACTTGTAGGTACATCATCAAAATACATATTAATATGATCTAAATTATTGTATTTTTCAGCAACAATTCTTGAAATTTCATCATTGGTTAATTGTTCTGGATTTTGTAATTTATTTAATGGTATTTCAGCACTAGAAGATAAAAAACGTCCAACAAGTTCATGAGTTGGCATCTCTAATGAAATAAAAGCAATATTTTTAGTTCGAGATTTAAAGGTAATGTTTTTAGCAATGTTTAAAGCTAAAGCAGTTTTACCAACTCCAGGTCTAGCTGCAAGAATAATAAATTGTCCAGGTTTAAAACCTAAAACATATTTATCAATTGAATGATATTCAGTAGTTAAATTACTTAATAATTGTCTTTTATTACGAACATCATCAATGTATTTAGCATATTCATCACTGGCATCTTTAATTGAAATAAAATTACTATTTTCCATTTGAGATTGAACATTTAAGGTTTTAAATTGATCAAAATCTTCTAATAAATCTTGATATTTTAAGTCCTTATTATTTTTAAAAACATTTTGATAAGCATTAAAAAACGATTCAACATTTCTTAATTTATATAATTCAATAAACTTATCTAAATTAGCAAAGAAATTATCAGGATTACTAATGGTTGAAGCAATATCATTTAGATAATAATTATCTAATTGATTGTACTCAATATTATTTTTATTTTTTTCAATCAATGAAGTAAGATCATTGAAATTGAAAAAAATATTTTTGTTATTAGATGCTTGTCTAGTGTTTTGGATTAATTTAAATAATTGTTTATTAGCTAAATTAAAAAACATATTTTCATTTAAATAATCTAAAGCTCTAGCTTGTTTATCATCATCGCTTATCATTAAAGATAAAATTGTTTTTTCTAAGTTGTTATCATGAAATATAGTGTGATTATTAACTTGGTCTAAAACAATATTTTTATAAGGTGATTTATTATTTGTGTACATGAATTGTAATTTCTATATTGATTTTAGCTTTAATATCTTTATATAATACCGCTTCTACTTCATGAGTTCCTTGAGAAACTAAGTGAATTTTTGATAAAGAGTGTTTTGGTAATTTATAACCTAATTCTTTTAGTTTTTTATCAACGTCTTTAGTTGAAATTGAACCATGAACATTTAAGTTTTGATTTCCATCAATATTTGCTTCTAATTTGAATTTTAAAGTTAATGTTTCTAATTGGTCTTTTAATCTTAAAGCATTAGTTCTAGTTTCATGCTCATCAGCAGCTAAGTTATCTAATGTTTTTTGTAGTTGTTTGTAAGTTTGTTCATTGTATGGTACAGCAAAACCTTTTCTTACTAAAAAGTTAGTTCCATAACCACTAGCTACTTCAATGATTGTGTTTGCTTTTCCGTCTTTACAATCTTTAATTAATATTACTTTCATTTAAATTTCTCCCTGTTGTCATTATTGCGTGTCAAATGTTATCGATAAATGTAGTCAAATCTTCATCGCTAACAGCAGCAGCAGTACCAAAATGGCCACCACCGCCAACAGCTTCACAAATGATTTGCACATTGGTATCAATACCTCTAGCACTTAATTTATAGAGTTTAGTACCTTTTAATTTAGCTACTACAAAACTTGCAACTCTACCTTGGATTTTTAATATTTCATTAGCAGCTATTGAAATAACATCATTAGTTGCTTCTTCTTCAGTATAAGCTAAATAAAATCCTTCTTTAACTTCTTTAATATTACTTAAAATTCTTTGTACTTGTTCAAAAGTATCATCATCAATTTTAAGTATTTCACTACTTTTAGTAGCTTTTGCTCCTTTAGTTTCTAATCATGCTGCAGCTTCAAAAGCCCTAGTAGTAGTTGATTTAGTAAATTGGTTGGTATCTAAATAAATACCATTTAATAATAATTGAGCTGCAGTAGAACTTAGATTAATTTTATGATCCATAAAATTAATAATTTCTGTAATTACTTCACAAGCACTACTTGCAGAAGTATCGACATAAGCATTAACTTTTGGACAAAAGTCAATGGCTTTAGTGATACGATGATGATCAAATACAAAAATATTATCTCTTTCAGCATTGATTAATGCATCAACATTATCAGTACGTTCAGGATCAGAGTTATCTACTAAAATTACTAAAGTATTAATATTAGTAAATTTACTTGCAAATTGATCATTTTTAACAAATATTTTTTCTTTTTTAAATGATTGATTTTTAACTAAATCATCTAATACTTTTTTAGCAGTAGCATCAAAAGTGGTATTACCAATATATACTTCTTTATTGAATGATTTAGCCATTTCATAAATGGCATAACTTGCACCTAAGGCATCTAAATCAGCTAATTTATGACCATAAACTATTACTTTTTCTATTTCACTAGATTTAAGTTTAGTTTCTAAAATTCTTGCAACTAAATTTACCTTACTACGGTTTTTATCAGCAACAATTTCTGAATTTGAACCATAATAAATTGGAGGGTGATCATTTGCAAAAATAGCAATCTGATCTCCACCACGACTTTGAGCTTGCACTAGTGCTTTTTTTGCTTGTTCAAGCTTTTCTTTAAGCATTGACCAACCTCTAGCAAAACCAATACTTAATGATAGTTTGCTAATGGTGTTATCTAATTCTGAAATTCGTTTGTGGATATTGATAAAAAGATCAAATTCTTTTTTACTTATTTCAGATAATGATTTTTCATTGGTAATAATAATAAATTTACCATTTGTATATTGACGATAAATTAAATTATATTTTTCCATATATTCTTTAATTACATCAACTACTACTTTGTTAATAGTAAATAATTGCTCTTCTGAAAGAATTGATTGATATAACTGAAAGTTATCAATTTCAATTTCTCCAATAACAGCTTTTTCTTCTCAAGTTTCTTTTTTAAATAAGTTTTCTACTGAAATATCACGAATAACTATTGTATTAGATAAAGGTCAAAATTGTGCTTCATAGACATTACCATTATTTTTAAATTCAATTCTAGTAGATTTAAGAATTTTATTTTCTTCAATTCTTGAATCAAGTTTAATGAAGAAATCTATTACACTAATTCCAATAAAATCTTTATTAAACTTATTAGAAATAAAATTACTACTTCATACAATTTTTTGGTTAATATCATAAATGATAATACCAATATTATTATTAGTCATAATTTCTTCAATAAAACCATTAAACGATTTTTTAACTAATTCTCTAGATTTAGCAAAATTATAAATTGCAAAATAAAGAATAGCAACTGTAGCAATTAATGTTAATACAATTGCTATAGCTAAAAAAACACTAATTCAATGATTGGGATTAGACCAAAAGAATAAAACAATTAGTATCAATGAAAGAATGAATAATAAAACAGTTGATGAAATAATAAGAATTGTAGTTTGTTTATTTCGCATTATACCTTTCAAATATATTATGCTTAAATTATATAATAATATGCAATATCACTTAATTTATATTAAGTATTTACCAGTTAAATAAAAAAGACACTTTTTTAAAAGTGTCTTAAATAATTATTTGTTAAATTGATTGTAGGTATCAATTCTAGAAAGAGCTTTTTTAAGTTTTAATTCAAGTTTTGAAATATCACTATCATTAGATTTATGTGATAATTGAGCTTGAATTGTATCTCTTTCACGTTCAGCACGCTTAACATCAATATCCTTAGCGTTAATTATATCATCAGTTATAATGTTAACTTTTTGTTGATCGGCATAAACTAATCCACCACCAATTACACATTTTATTGATGAAGGATCATGCTCTCAACCAATAATAACATGGCCAATTTCAATGTTACTAAATAGTGGGGTTCTGCTTGCGGATAATCCAATGTATCCTTCAGCGGTTTTTAAAGTAACAATATCAACATCGCCTTCATAAAAAGTTCCATTAGGTACAGTAATTGTTAAATGTACTTTTTTCATTATTTTTCTTCTTGAAGTTTGTTATATCTAGCTATAACATCATCAATGCTTCCTGCATATCTAAAAATATCTTCAGGATATTCATCATAAGCACCAGTGAAAATTTCTTTCATACTTCTAATGGTGTCGCTTAAAGGAACATAAGCTCCTTTAATTCCTGAGAATTTTTCAGCAACGTGGAATGGTTGAGAAAGGAAGTTTCTAATTCTTCTAGCTCTTGCAACTATTTTCTTATCTTCTTCTGAAAGTTCTCCCATACCTAAAATAGCAATAATGTCTTGAAGTTCTTTAAATCTTTGTAAGATTGCTACAACTTCTTGAGCTACAGCATAATGATCTTGTCCAACAACTAATGGATCGAGTAATCTTGATGATGAGTTTAATGGGTCAATTGCAGGATAAATTCCTAAAGCAGCAATCCCACGATCTAAAACTGTTTTTGCATCTAAGTGAGTGAAAGTTGTTGCAGGTGCTGGGTCAGTTAAGTCATCAGCAGGAACATAAACTGCTTGAACTGAAGTAATTGATCCTCTTCTAGTTGATGTAATTCTTTCTTGTAATGCACCCATTTCAGTAGCTAAAGTAGGTTGATATCCAACAGCACTAGGCATTCTTCCTAATAAAGCAGAAACCTCACTACCAGCTTGAGTAAATCTAAAGATGTTATCTATGAATAATAAAACATCTTGATTTTGTTTATCTCTAAAGTATTCAGCCATTGTTAAACCACTTAAAGCAACTCTCATTCTAGCACCAGGAGGTTCATTCATTTGACCAAATACTAATGCAGTTTTATCTAAAACTCCAGCAGCTTTCATTTCATAATAAAGGTCATTTCCTTCTCTGGTTCTTTCTCCAACTCCAGCAAATACTGATAATCCATTATGTTGAGTAGCAATATTGTTAATTAACTCTTGAACTAAAACTGTTTTTCCAACTCCAGCTCCACCAAATAAACCAATTTTTCCACCTTTAGCATATGGAATAAGTAAATCGATAACTTTGATTCCTGTTTCTAAAATTTCTGATGTTGTTTTTTGTTCTTCGTAGCTTGGACTTTTAGCATGAATTGATGAACGTTCAATATCTTTATCTAATGGTAATTCATCAATTGGATTACCTAAAACATCAAACATTCTTCCAAGGATTTTATTACCAACAGGTACTTGGATAGGAGCTCCAGTGTCAATCACTTCCATCCCTCTTTGAAGTCCATTGGTTGAAACCATTGAAATAGTTCTTGCAGTATCATCACCAATGTGTTGAGCTACTTCAAAAGTAAATACATTACCTTCAAATTCTAATGTTAAAGCATTAAGTAAATGTGGTAATTTACCTTCTTGGAATCTAACATCAACAACAGGTCCTAAAATTTGAACTATTGTTCCTTTATTTTGAATCATTATAACCTCCTTTATTATGTTGCATCAGCTCCTGCAACGATTTCATTAATTTCTTGTGTAATAACTCTTTGACGTTCACGGTTAAATTGCAAGTTTAAATCATGAATTAAATCTGAAGCATTATTAGTTGCATTTTCCATTGCATTTCTTCTTGAAGCCATTTCTGAAACTTTTGAAGAAGTACCTAAACAATAAATTAAACTTCCTACATATAGTGGGATTGAGTTTTTTAACACAACTTCAGCATTAGGTTCAAACTCAATAGTTTCTGAAGAAGCAGTATGATTGTTTAAGTTTAATGGGAATAATGTTAAACAAACAGGATCTTGATTAATATTATTAATGAACTTAGTATAAATTAAATTAATTTCTGAAATTTCTTTATTGTTATACATTGCTAATGCTTTTTTTGTAATTTGACTACCAATTTCATAACTTACTTTTTCACCATAATTTACATAAGAGTCAATAATTTGATCTCTTAAGTAAGATGAATGAATAATGTTATATCCTTTAGTACCAATTACAATGATTTTATCTTGCTTAGAAATTTGAGATTTTAACATATTAATAACATTGGTGTTATATGAACCACAAAGTCCTAAATCACTGGTAATTACAACATATAATTTAGCTTTAATATCAGTGTTTTTTGGGAATATGTTATAAAAATCTGTTTCTTTAACATGATCTAATAAACTATTAAATGTATCGTTTAATAAATCTAAATAAGATTGAATGTTTTGAAATTCTTCTCTTGTACGTCTAAGTTTTGCAGTAGCAACAAGTTGCATTGCGTTAGTAATTTTTTTAGTGTTATTAACAACAGAAATACGGTTTTTTAAACTATTTAAATTAGCCATTATTCACCTTGGTATTTAGCAGGAAAAGGTTTGTACATATTTGCATCATAATTTGGAATTGTTAATATAATGTTTTTAATGATATCAACTAATGCTTTAGCAATTAGTTGATAATTTTGTTCACTAATTACTTTAGTTTGATTTATTTCTTGATAAATACTTTGTCCTTGATCATCAATTCAACTTAATACTGCATCACGATATTCGTGCATTTTATCTTTTGGTAATGGATTAATAATTCTTTCTTTAACTCCAATTAACATAATTGCTTGAGCAGTTTGAGCAATTGGGAAATATTGTTCTTGACGTAGAAGTTCATAAACTTTTGCACCATGTTGTAAGATGGTTTTGGTTGAGTCATCTAAATCTGAACCAAATTGAGCAAAAGCTTGCATTTCATTGTATTGAGCTAATTCTAATTTTAATGAACCAACTACTTGTTTCATTGCTTTAGTTTGAGCTGCAGAACCAACTCTAGAAACACTAAATCCAATATCAACTGCAGGACGTTGTCCTGAGTTGAATAAACTTTCTCTAGTAAAGATTTGACCATCAGTAATTGAAATAACATTAGTTGGGATATATGCTGAAATATCTCCTTGTTGAGTTTCAATAATTGGTAAAGCAGTTATTGAACCTCCACCATAATTTTTGTTTAATCTTGCAGCTCTTTCAAGTAATTGAGAGTGTAAGTAAAAAACATCTCCAGGATAAGCTTCTCTACCTGGTGGTCTACGTAGTAATAATGATAATGTTCTATAAGCAACAGCATGTTTTGATAAATCATCATAAACAATTAAAACATCTTTACCTTGAGACATTCATTCTTCAGCAATAGTTACTCCTGTATATGGAGCAATGTATTGTTGAGGAGCTAATTCACTAGCTCCTGCAACTACTATAGTTGTATATTCTAAAGCATCAGTATCTGCTAGTTTTTGTACAATTTGAGCTACAGTAGAGTTTTTTTGTCCAATAGCTACATAAACACAATTTACATTTTTACCTTTTTGGTTAATAATTGTATCAATAGCTATAGCAGTTTTTCCAGTTTGTCTATCACCAATAATTAATTCTCTTTGTCCTTTACCGATTGGAATCATAGTATCAATTGCTAAAATTCCTGTTTCTAAAGGTTGATTAACTTCTTCTCTAGACATAACTCCAGAAGCAACTTTAAAAATTTCACTTCTTTTTGTGTCTTTGATTGCTCCTTTTCCATCAATAGGATTTCCTAAAGCATCAACAACTCTACCTAATAGTGCATCACCAACTTGTACTGAAATAACTTCACCGGTTCTTTTAACAATATCACCTTCAGAAACTGAGTTAGCATCACCAAATAAAGCTACCCCAACAGTTTCTTCTTCAAGGTTTAGAGCTAAACCATATACATCGTTATTAAAGGCAACAATCTCACTATTACGTACTTTTTGCAATCCTGATACAAGTGCAATACCATCAGCTATTGAGATAACTTGACCAATTTCACTTCTATCAGCTTTATGATTCATATTTTTAATACGATCTTTAATGATTGCTGATATATCATCTAATCGAATTGCCATCTATGCTCCTTTCTTGTTTGAATTAAGAAGTTCTTTTTTGATTTTAAGCAAATCATTATAAAGATTTAACTCTAAAACTTCAGTTTTAGATTCAATTCTTATTCCACTGATTAAAGAAGGATCAACAACATTTTTTAATTCAATGGTCCTTCTTGTTACTTTTTGAATTTTTTCTTTAATTAATTCTAATTGCTTTTCAGTTAATGGAAAAGCTGAAACAACTTTTAAGAATCTAATTTTTAGTTCTTTGTTTGATAATTTTAAATATTCAACAATGATTTTGTGCAAATCACTAGTTGCTTTTCTTTGAATAATAACTTTAACAGTGTTAATTACTATTTCGTGTTTATCTTTTAAAATTAGATCAATTGTTTCCATTCTTTCTTTTTCAGGTATTAAAGTATTTTTTAAATATTCAATAAACTCAGGATGGGTATCAAATATTTCTTTTAATTCTTCAAATTGAGGTTGAATTTCTTTGAATAAATTTTCTTCTTTGACTAAGTCAAAAATAGCAACAGCATAAGCTGAGATGTTTCTTTTAATATACATTAAAGTTCCTCTACTGACTTATCTGAATTTAGAAATTCATTAATGATTTCATCTTGAGTTTTTGAAGAAATTTCTCTTTTTAATATTTTGTTAGCTAATTCAGTAGCTACTTCCACAACATATTTTCTTGAATTAGTTTGAAATTCATTATGTTGAGCATTAATGTCAATAGCTGTTTCTTCTAACATTCTTTTTGTTTGTGCTTTAGCCTTTTGAGTGTAAAAATTAGAAATTTTTTCAGCTCTTAATTTAGCTTTAGTAATTATTATGTCTGCTTGACGATGTGAATTTTCTAAGTTAGTATTAGCTTCATTGAATTTAGCTAAGCTTTCTTCTTTTTTCTTAATTGATTCATCAATGTTTGATTGAATAAATTCACTACGTTCTTTAAGCATTTTTTTTACGGGTTTATATAAAAGTTTATATAAGATAATAAACACAATAACAAAAGCAATAATAGTTGACACCATTATTGGTCAAGAAGGGATTAATTGAGCAAATTTTTCAGCTACCCCATCTCCAGGACTTTTTGGACTACTTGTTGCTAATTGATGTGTAATATTAAGAATCATTGTAAACCTTAGGCGAATTTAATTAATAAAGCAATAACAAAGGCATAAATAGCTGCGGTTTCAGCAATCCCTGCACCGATAATTAACATTAAACGAATTTTACTTTCAGCTTCTGGGTTTCTTCCAACTGCTTCACAAGCTTTACCTGCAGCATATCCTTGACCAACTCCAGTACCAATAACCCCAATAGCTGCTAAACCAGCACCAACTGCTAATAATCCAGCTTTTAATCCATTATCTGCTTCTTTAACTGTATTTGCAGCAGTAGTAGCAGTAGTAGCAGCTGTTGATGTAGTTGCTTCGCTTAATAAGTGTGTTAAGTTTTCGATCATAATTTCCTCCTAATAAACTGTTTCAGGTTCTACCTGAACTTTTTTTGTTTTTTTATTAAAATATGTTTTTACTTTAGTAAGTAATGATTTTTTTGGTTTTTCTTCTTCTGCTGTTCCAGATTCAACTAGTCAATACACCGCTGTAAGCAAGGTAAAGATATATGCTTGCAGAGTTGAACCAAATAAGTCGAAATAGAAATGTAGAGCAGGAGTGATTATCGGTGCAAAGAAGACTAATGGTCCTGAAGTTGAACCAGGAATTGTAGGACCAACTAGATATCCTAATAAAGCATAAATCATAAAGATAACTGTACTTCCACCGATGATGTTTCCATAAATACGGAAACTTAATGATATTAATGGTGATACTTTACCAACTAATTCTAATGGGTTAATTAATTGAAATAAATATTTTCATTTACGATATACTGCACCACAAACAAAAATACCTAATCAACTAGCTAAAGCTAAGGTAAATGGAACACTATAAGATGTAACAATTGGTTCAAATCCTAATACAGTAGTTAAATTACCAACTAATAAAAAGGTTCCTAAAGTTAAAATATAAACTCTAGATTTAGCTAAATTATTTCCAAATGTATCATCTAATTGTGATTCAATTCCACCAATATATGCTTCAGCAATTAATGCAACACCTTTAGGAGCTTCATTAGGTTTAACTTTTTTAACCTTAATATAAGCAGTTAATGATAAAGCAAAAATAATAATGACTGTTACAATTAGCGAAATTAATTGTGGATGAAATGGGTCATTTAGTTTTTCACTAATTGTTTCAGCATGAGATTGTGTCAATTGACTTATCATATATTAATCTCTCCTCCTTTCCATGTTGTTTCATTTTTTGGATTTTTGGATAATTGCTAAAGTTATAATTGTTAAAAAACTATTCAAAAATCCAAAACACATTGTAAAAAGATTGATAGGTTTATTAAATATTTCAATCTTATTTGCAGAGATTGAAATATTATTTTTTTCAATATAAGTTGTATTAATAAGCACAAGAAAATAAAAAATAACAGCCAATAATCCAAAAAACAATAATATTTTTAAGATACTAGCTATAAAACGAATTTTTTTAGTTTTTGTTGTGATTATTCAAGTGCTAAACACTCAATTAATTGATGTAAAAAAATAAATTATTAACCCACCGATAGCATATCCAAAAGCAAGACCGTAATTAATCTTAGACAAGGATAAAAAAATGATTAAAAAAATCGAAAAAATAGTTCAAAAAACTATTTGAAATTTTTTTTGATATTGTTTTATCATTATCCCCTTTCAAATTGCTTATGCTTATTTTATTACTTTTAAGCAAAAGTAAATAATATTTTTTGATTAATTTTGAAATAAATTTCTAATTAATTGGTTTTAGAAAAAAATTAATAAAAAAAGAACAAGTATTGTTCTTTTTGTTAGTTTAAACCATCCATTGAAACATCTTGTTTAGCAGTGGTTGAAGCTTGGAAATAAGGTAAAGTTGTTAAACACATTGCACAAGCAATAACGTTTGAAGGTCAAGTGAATAATGAACTATTAAATGATTGAACTTTAGAGTTATATAATCTTCTTGCAGCTGCTATTTCTCTTTCAATGTATGTACTTTCTTCCATTAATTGTTGGTATAAGTTTGATGATTTAAGATCTGGATAGTTTTCAGCTACTGCAATTAATCTTCCAAATACTGAACTATTTAATGATTCAATTTCAGCAGAATTTAATGCAGTTTGACCACTATCAGTTAATTTTCTTAATTTAGTAATTTGTTCATAAGTAGATTTTTCAAATTCTTTATATGAAGCAACTTGTTTTACTAATTTATTAAGTGTATCATAACGCTTTTGTAGTTGAGTATCAATTAATGATGCAGCTTGATTAACTTCATTTTGCATTCTCATTAATTTGTTTTTGATTACTACATTAATAATCATAGGAATGATAAGGATTCAAGAAGCATATCAAACCACTTTTCCTATTGTTCCACATTTAGCACTAACAATTGTGTTATCAACTTCAATGTTAGTTCCTTGTGGTTTTTTTACTTCTTCTTGATTGTATAAGTTAGCCATTAGAGCTCCTTTTGTTTTTGATTGATTTGATGAAATTATAAATTCGTTTTGGTAGAATTAATGAACAACCATAAATTACTACATAAATCACAAATACTACCATTGCATCTCAAGGATATCATAATCAATTTATCACATTATCTTTAGTTGCTGTGGGTATTCAAGTAAAAGTAACTAAAACACCTAAAGCAAAAATAACATTTTGTAAGGTAAATAAAGAAATCTTTTGTTTAATAAACAAATAGATTCCGCTAGAAATTACTAAAATAGTAAATAAAAAGTTCATTAAAATTCTTGCTCAAATTAAACTCTTAGAATTAAGAGAGAAATTTGAAATAGAATAAATATTACCACTAAGCAATAATAATACTATTCCAATAACAAAGAAAGTTATTAAATAAATATTTTTAATATTAAGAAGTTTTTTACTCACGAGAAGCCTTTAATTCATGAAGCATAATTACAAAATCTTTTAATGGCATAGTTGTAGTAGCTTGTTCACCATATTTTCTAAATGAAACTGATTGAGTTTCTTTTTCATTTTGTCCTAAAATTACTTGAATTTTTGATTTAGACATTTGTGCTTCACGCACTTTTTTATTTAATCTTTCATTTCTAGAATCTAATTTTGATCTAAATCCATGATCAAATAAATAATTATTTACTTCATTAGCATATTCTAAATCTGTTTCATTATTTACTGGAATAACAGTAATTTGTTTAGGTGCTAATCAAAATGGTAATACCCCTTTAGTTTGTTCGATTAAAATCGCAACAAATCTTTCATATGTACCAACTAATCCACGGTGAATCATAACTGGTTTTTCTTCTTCATTATCTTTATTAACAAAGCTTAAATCAAATCTTTGAGGTAATAAGAAGTCTAATTGTAAAGTAGATACTGTGATTTCATGTCCTAAAGCAGTAAAGATTTGAATATCCATTTTAGGTCCATAAAAAGCAGCTTCACCAATTTTTTCTTCGTATTTAACATTTAATTCATTTAATACATCACGTAATTGGTTTTCAGCTTCATTTCACATTTTGTCATCTTCATAGTATTTTTCTTTATCTTCTGGGTCTCTTAAACTTAATGAAACATAGCTAATTTCAATTTTAAATGCTTCTAGGGTTTCTTTAACTTGTTGGTACATATGTTTAAATTCATCAGCAATTTGATCTTTTCTAACAAATAAATGACCTTCAGTTAATAACATTCCTCTAACTCTTTCAAGTCCTGTTA
The DNA here is from genome assembly GCF_009792315.1 of Mycoplasma sp. NEAQ87857. Lineage (NCBI taxonomy): Bacteria > Bacillati > Mycoplasmatota > Mollicutes > Mycoplasmatales > Mycoplasmataceae > Mycoplasma > Mycoplasma sp. NEAQ87857. Next base: position 728,905 of record NZ_CP045542.1, read on the forward strand.
AAGCTCCAGATTTTTCATAACGATAAAGTTGTGATTGTTCACTATATCTAATTGGTAAATCTCTATAAGATCTTTTTTCAGTTTTATAACAAATAATGTGATGAGGACAAGTCATAGGTCTTGGGATTAATCTTTCGTTTTCAACCACAATAGGTCTAAACATATCATCTTTATAATGAGCTAAATGACCTGAAATTTTATATAACTCTTCTTCACCAAAATGTGGAGTTAATACTTCAGTAAATCCAAATTTACGATCCATTTTTAATACTAAATTACGAATTTCATTGTGAATATACATTCCATCTTCTAATCAAAATGGTAATCCTTGACCTCCAAGTTTATTAAAAGTGAAAAGCTTCATTTCTTTACCAATTTTTCTATGATCACGTTCTTTACGATCTTTTAAGATTGCTAAGTATTGGTCCAATTCTTCTTTAGTATCTCAAGCAGTTCCATAAATTCTAGTTAATTGAATATTATCTGAATTTCCTCTTCAGTAAGCTCCTGCTAAGTTTAATAATTTAAAATGTTTAATTTTTTTAGTATCTTCAACATGACCACCAGCACAAAGGTCAATAAAAATAATTTCTTTACTTAAAGGATCAATTAAAGCATAAAAAGTAACTTCCTTACCTTGAGCTTTAAATTCATCATATAATTCTTTTTTATAAGGTTTATTTGTAAAATCATATTTAGATTCATCAACTTGTTGCATCACTAGGTTTCTTGAAGCTAAACGTTTCATTTCTCTTTCAATTTTATTTAATTCTGTATCGCTTAATGATTCTACAAATTCAAAATCATAGTAAAATCCTTCATCAGTTGCAGGACCAAATCCTAGTTTTACATTAGGATATAATCTTTCAACAGCAGCACCAAGAAGGTGACTAGTTGTATGGTTTAATAATTTATTTGCCTTCATTTTTTTCTCCGTATAATCCCATTTTTAACATTAAACGATTTAAAGTATTGCTTGCTAATGCTTTAGCATTTAATGCTCCATGGTTTGTTGCTTGATCTATTATTTCTAAAGCTTGATTGTATTTTTCTTGAATATTAATTAATAATGATTTAACAGAACTTGCTACAGCAATTTTAAACTCTTTATAATCTTTATCTTTAAATAAAGCTTCTGCTTGTTCTAAAGTAATATCATTTAAAGAAGCATAAATAGTTAATAAGTTTAAGATTCCAGGTTTATCTTTTGAGATATAGATTTTATTTTCTGAATCAGTCACTGCTTTTAATATTTTGTTATAAGCTTGAGTTGGATCTTCAAGTAAATAAATACATGATTTTACTGATGGATCACTTTTTGACATTTTTTTCTCAGGTTCTGTTAATGATTTAATTCTAGCTCCAACTTCAGGAATATAGCATTCAGGAATTTTAAAGTTCATTCTATATTTAGTATTAAATCTTTCAGCTATATTTCTTGTAAGTTCTAAGTGTTGTTTTTGGTCTTCACCAATTGGAACTAAATCTGCATTATAAAGTAAGATATCTCCAGCCATTAACGTTGGATAAATTAATAATCCCGTAGGGATTTTAACCGTTCCATTTCCTTGTTTTAATTTTTGAGATTTATCTTTAAATTGCGTCATTCTTTGTAATTCACCAATTGTAGTTTGATTGGTACATAATCATTGCATCATAGCGTGTTCAGCTACTTGTGATTGATAAAATATATTTGCTTTGGTGTAATCTAAACCACAAGCAATATATAATGCTACTACGGTTTTACGTGCTTTGATTAAATCTTTAGGTTTTAATTCATTAGTAGTTAGTGCATGTAAATCAGCTACAAAGAAATATGAATCATATTGATCTTGTAGTTTGATAAAGTTCTTAATTGCACCAATATAGTTTCCTAATGTTAAATTACCTGTTGGTTGAATTCCGCTAACTAATCTTTGTTTCATAAATAATCCTTTATTTATATTAATATATTATTTAATTATATTAAATGTATTTAAAAATGTAGCGATAAAATAAAAACTAGTTAATCACTAGTTTTTATTTTATCTTATTATTTTATAAAAAGAGAATCTTGGAAAATACTTGTTCCTTGAGATTTTAATGTTTCTTGATCAATTGCTGAATTAAAAGTTTTTAAATAACTTGTATTCATAAAAGCTCTATTACCAATGTTTTTAATATCGTTTAAAGCTTCGAAATTAACTGTTTGTATTCTTGAACCATAAAAAGCTTGATCACCAATTTTTGTTACTTTGTTAAATGTAGCTGCTTCTAATGCTAATGTTGAATTAAAAGCATTGTCTTTAATTTCAACTACATTAGCTCCAGTAATTGATTTTAATTTTTGGTTTTTAAAAGCATTTGGACCAATAATAGTTACTGATTCAGGTAAAACTAAATCTGTTTGTTTGCTTCCCGCTTCAGTAAGTCCAACAAGTTCATTTCCTTTAATTTTGAAATATCCAGTTTCTTTATTACATGAAACCATAGTAGCAATACCAGCCATAGGTACAAAAGCTGCTAATGTTAAAAATAATGATTTAAATTTCTTCATATCTCTCCTTATTAATTAAATATTATTAATATTAATAATAAAGCATTATGCTAAAAAGATAAATAAAAAAATGTAGCTATAAATAAATATAAATCAAATTATACTTATTTATAGCTACATAAAAATTGGCAGGAGTAGCAGGATTCGAACCCACAACACACGGGGTTGAAGCCCGTTGTTCTACCGTTGAACTATACTCCTAGCTTTGCCAATTTATTATACACTAATTTAAGTTCTTTTCAACTAAATTTATAATATCTTTTATTTGTTGAATTGACATTAATTCTTCATCACTAATAGTGATATTGAATTTATTTTCTAAATCTACAACTAACATAGCTAAATCTAATGAATCGATATTTAATTCTTTAACATTAGTATCTAGATTAAAATTCTTTTTAGTAACTTTATGTAATTCATCAAAAATAATTTGTTTAATTTCCATTATTGCTCCTAATTATTATTTCTTTAGCTTTAATTAAATCTTCATCAGTGATTAAATCCTTGTTTGAGTTGATTATTATTCTAACTTTATCAACAAGTTCAATCACCACTTCTTTATTAATTTCAAAAAATGAATCTTGATATTCAAAAATACTAAAGTGATATTTTTTATCTAAGCTCACATGTAAAACAATGTAATATCCAAAGTTTTGATAATATAAATATCCTGCATAAATTCCTGGATGAAGTTTAACTACATTATCATTAATTTTAAGATAGTTTTCTAATAAAGTAATACCGCTAAAACTGTAGTTATAAACTAATAATTGATTTAATTGATTAATATTACCAAATGTTATTTCGTCTTTGAGATATTTGGTACTAATTTTAGCATCTTTAACTTTTAATAGATCAATTGAAATAAAATTAATTTGTTGAAATTGATCTATTAAATCACTTAATTTAGTATTTCTATTATTCCCGAATTTAAAATCAGTTCCAGCAATAATAGTAACTGGTTGATTTTGGGTTAATTGATTAATAAATTCAGTAGCTTGTAAGTGTTTGATTTTTTCAAAATCTAACTCAACAACAGCATCAAAATTTAATTTAGCTAAGTTTAAATATTTAGCATTATTATCACAAAAGATACCTTTAACAATTTTTCTAGTATCAGTTTCATTGTTAAAAGTGACTATAATTTTTCTTCCTTTGTGCTTTAATGCTTCTTTATAAAGTTGATAATGACCTAAATGAAAAGCTTCAAAACAACCAATAATAAAAACATCGTTTTTATTACATTGAAATTCCTCAAAGTTATAAATTATTAAATCATTCATTAAATTAAACCTAATTCTTTAAGTTTTAAATATGCACCATCATATTCACAATCTAAAGCTATATCTTTAGCTACAGCTTTTAATTTGCTACTTGCTCTTTGCATAGCTACACCATATACTGCATCTCTAAGCATTTCAAAATCGTTTGAACTATCTCCAAAAGCAATTAAATTATCCATTGATAAATTTAATTTATCGCATAATACTTGTAATGTATGACTTTTGGTGATACCTATTGGACTGATGAAAAATCCTTTTGATCAATAAGAAGAGATTTCCATTTGTAAGTTGTGTTCTTGGATATATTCTGCCATTAATTGTGATAATTCTTTAGGATTAGAACAATTAATAGTGATTACATATAAATTATTTCTACTTAAGTATGCTTCATTAAAATCTTTGTAATTTTCTGCAAACGGTTTAGCAAATCAACTAGTTGGTTGCATAGTAGGTGATTTATAAACTGTATCAAAATCAGTTACTGAAAAAGCACTAATTTGATTTTCAAATCTCTCATACAATTGCACTACCTCTTCTTTAATTAATGTAGCTTTAAACATAAAATCTTGTTTTTTAACATCTCAAATAAATGAACCATTAGCACCAATAAAATAATCTACATACTTTAATTGTTCTAAAAAATCTCCAATAGTTGCGAATTCTCTAGCGGTTGAAATTACAGTAGTAATATTATTTTGCTTTAATAATTCAAACATTTTTTTGGTATTTGGTGAAAAAGTAGTGTATCCATTTGGTAAGATAGTACCATCAACATCAAATGCTGCAATTTTAATTATATCCTTTAAGTTTTTCATATTATTTTAACCTTTCATTAAATACGTTTTTAGGAAAAAAAGTATTATTCTCAACTCTTCCAATGGTAGCTACTTCATTATTTGAATTTAATCCAAAATATAAACCATTTAGAGCTTTTAGTTCAAAAGATCTACCATATTTAAGTGCATCAAAGTTAGAATTAACTAATTTAAAAGTTGGATTATCAAACAATAAGGTAGGATCTAGATCAATAAATTCTCCAGGATTAACCCCTGTTAAGTCAATTTCTCCTATTTTGGTTCTTTTTAAATAAGTCATAATGCAATTATTATTGCATTCTTTAGCTAAATCAACTAATAAAGTACGAATATAAGTGCCTTCAGACACTTCAATTTCAAATTCAGCAGTTTGATTTTTAAAATCAAAATTTAATAAATCTAATTTAAAAATTTTGATTTTATGAGCTGGAATTTCTACTTCTTGATTAGCTCTTGCGTATTCATATCCTTTTTTACCATTAATTTTTTTAGCACTATAAATGGGTGGAATTTGAGTAGTTTGTTGTTTTATAACTTCAATTGCTTTAATTAGTTGGTTTAACTCAATAGGTTCAGCATCAACTTTAACAACTTCTCCTGTAGCATCTAAAGTATCTGAAGCATAACCAAAACTACATTTAGCTATATAAGTTTTTTGTTTATTAGCTATATATTGTAATAGTTTTGTATCATAATCACTAGCAACTATCATTAATCCCTCAGCCATAGGATCTAAAATTCCATTATGCCCAATTTTTTTAGTATTAATAGATTTTGATATGTTTCTAACACTTTGATTAGCAAAAGAATTTGTCTTTTTATAATATTTATAGAACAATATTTTCTCCTTTGTTATCTAATTATATTCTAAAGTTGCATTATATAAATAATTAAAAAACTCCCAATTAGGAGTTTTTGTATTATATTATTGAAATTTAAAATTATTCAACTGAAACGTCAGCTCCAGCTTCAGCTAAAGCAGCTCTAATTGGTTCAGCTTCTTCTGGTTTAATGTCTTCTTTAATTGTTGCAGGTAAGTTGTCAACGATTTTTTTAGCATCCATTAAAGCGATTCCTAAGATATCTTTAACTGCTTTAATGATTTGAACTTTTTTACCGTTATCTGATTTAAGAACAACTTTAACGCTTGATTTTTCTTCTTCTCCACCTTCAGCAGGAGCTGCAGCAACAGCCATAGCAGCCATTGGGTCGATTCCAAATTCTTCTTTCATTGCGTCAACAAGTTCCATAATTTCTTTAATTGACATTTCTTTTAATGATTCAATAAATGTTGTTTTTTCTAATTTAGCCATTTTTATATTTCCTTTCTAAAAAAATATTATTATTCTGATTTTCCTTCACTTACTAATTTAAGTGATAATGACATTTGTTGTAATGGTTGCATCATTGAACGAGCAAGGATAGCAAGTGCTTCTTCGTATGAAGGTAATGAAGCAACTGTTTTAACACCAGCAGCATCAACCACTTTTCCTTCGTATGATCCAGCTTTAACCACCATTAATTTGTGTTTTTTAGCAAAATTAATTAATAATTTTGCAGCTGACATATCATCGTTTAATGAAAATGCAAAAATGTTAGGTCCTACTAAATGTTCAGCAAGATCTGCATAACCTGTTTCAGCAGCAGCGATTTTGAAAAGTCTATTTTTATAAACTTTAATTTCAACTCCAAGTTCTTTAGCTTGTTTTCTAAATTCTTGAAGTTCAGCTACTGTTAATCCACGGTATTCAGCTAAAGCGAATGCTTGAGAATTTGTAATTCTATCTTTAATTTCAGCAACAACTTCTCTTTTAGCAGCTTTGAATTTTGATTCTGACATTATTTGCCCCCTTTCAAAATTTTATGCAATACATTCTAGTTAAAACCAATTAAGGATATACACTTGGTAACTAATATTAAGCATAATGCAGTTACTGTCTTTATGTATTGCTTACATATTATAATGCAAAAGCTATATTTTAAAAATATTTTTTAATATCTTTTTTTATGTCTTATAAAAAAAGCACGGTTCTTTAAAAGAATAACCGTGCTTTTAGTTTCCTTGGATGTAAATATATATTTAAAAATTGGATGAAAAATAATACGGTAGGAAACTACATTAATTATAATCAATAAATAAAAAAATACAATAAATAAATTAAATTTGATGCTGCCTAAAATGCTTTAAATTCGTTTAAATATTAGAACTATAAAACTTTAATAAATAATATAAATATCTTTAAAAATTATATTGATTTATAGGTTAGATAGTTGTATAATATTTATGCTTCATCTTGCTAAAAAACCACCCCCAGGTTCGAAGTAGGAGGTGGTTTTGCAAAATGAAACAAGTTGTTTTTGGAACGATTTCTTAATTATAAGATATCGTTTTTTATAATCTTACTTATTTAGTTAAGATAAGCAAAATTATTAAAAGTATTAACAAAACAATTTGTCTCATTTTGCTTTTTTTTAATTCCCTTTATTAATTGCTTCATCTTGCCTCCTTGAGATACAGCAAGATAGCACCAAGGTGCGTGCCGCACCTCAATATGTATATAAAAAAACACACATAATGAACCAAAAATAAACTAACTTTAAACAAAGTGAAGCTATAGTAAACTCTATAAATATAAAAGAAAATGGAAAAATCCATTTTCTTTTTCATTAGCATAAAAAATCAAAATGCAAAATAGTGAAAAATGGTTATTCAAGGTCAAAAATTTTTAAGATTTTATGATAAAATTTTAATTAATAGTATGCTATAAATCAGTTTGTTTGGTATGATTTATAGTTTTTATTTTTTATATGGAGTTAAAATGAAATTATCAATTATTTCGCTAGTTGGAGAATCTGCTAGAGATGTAAGAAATTACTTACAAGATTTAAAAGAACAAGAAAATCAAGATTTTGAAGTTATCTTATTTATCAATAATAAAAAAGAAGCAAAAAACATCTTTGCTGAAACTAATTCATTTTTTGATTTCTTTAAAAATAGATTAAATATTGTATTTAATACTAAAAATAATTCATATCAAGTAAATTTAATCAATGCTTTTAAAATGGTAAAAGGTGATTTTGTTACTGTAATTAACTCTGATACCAGTTTAAAAAAAACTTATATCCAAAAAATTATTGACCAAGCTCAAAACGCCAATGTAGATGTTTTAGAATTTAGACCTAGAATCATCGGTACAATTAGGTATAAACCAAAAACCAGAATAAAAAGTGATATCGCTTATAAAACAAGTGATAACCCTTCAATTGTCGCTTACACTCATCCATTTATTTTTAATAAAGTTTTTAAAAGAAGTTTAGTATCTCAAATGTCTAAATATAAAGTGGTTAATTCAAATGATTCAAAATTATGTATTGGAATTATGTATTTATTAATGCTTAATGCTAAAACATATATGTATTTAGATTATAGAATTTGAAGAGAATATTTTGATTCAAATATTTGATTTAATTCTAAAAATTTTTTAAATGAATTTAGTAGTATCTTACAATATATCAATACCAAAGATATCAAACGTAGTGAAGAAGTTATTTATGCTAAGTATTATTTTTTAAAAATTTTACTTACAGCATTTTTAACTGAGACATCATTTATGTATAAAAAGTTTAAATATTTTGGAAAAGATGAAATTAATGAAAAGCGTAGTGCTTTATTGCAAAAAAAACATATTGAACTAATTACTAAAACTGAACAAAGTTCAGAGTATGAAAAGTTCATTTCAACTAACATTTATATGTTAAAAAATAATGATGAAACAAATCTATTAATCAAACCTGTTAAAACAATTAATAAAAATAAAATTTTGTCTAATTTAGAATAATGTATCAAAATAGTGGTTTATTAAGAAGATTTTTTGCTAACTTATTTGATTTTATATTAACAATATTTATTAGTATTGTTTTTTTTGCGACGGTATTAAACAAAACAAATGATCATAATTTAGTTGATATTACTAAGTCAACTAAATTATTTTATACTCCTTTTATTTTAATGTTGTTTTGGATTAATTTCTACTACATTGTAATGCCTTTATTATTCAAAGGAAGAACTTTATTTTATTGAATATTTGGGATTAAAATTATTTATACTCAAACAAAAACCTTTGATTGAAAATTAATTGTAAAACGTAATTATTTAGGTTGTCTTTATTTTTCAATTGTCATAATTTTGTTTTTGGTTTTTATCCATCCAAATCATTTTCATTTTAAGGATAATAAGATTGCTCTTGATAATACTATTTATACTCAGATAGTGATTAAAGTATTATCTATTTTTCTATATGTCTGAGTCGTGATTTTAGGTTTTGGTTCAATTTTTATGATTTTTAATCGCAAAAAGCTAACATTAATTGACAAAATAACTGATTCTAGAGTAGTTTTAAAAGACCAAATTATACTTGAAGAAAAACAAGAAATAATGCTATTACCTTTTTATAACTACCATAGAAATTACAAGTATTTAAATAATATAAATAACAAGGGAGAAGAATATGATACTTAAGAAAATTGATTTACTTTCTGATTTAAATGATAAGCAAAAAGAAGCTGTTGAATATTTTGAAAAACCATTAAGAATTATTGCAGGAGCAGGTAGTGGTAAAACTAAAGTATTAACAAGAAAAGTTGCTTATTTAGTTAATACTTTAGGAATTTCTCCAAAAAATATTCTTGCAGTTACTTTTACTAATAAAGCATGTAATGAAATGAGTTCAAGAATTGCAAAATATTGTGAGGATAACAAACTAAAAATCAAAGTATTTACTTTCCACTCTCTTTGTGCTAACATCTTAAGAAAACACATACGTTTAATAGGTTATCCAACTGATTTTTTAATTATTGATGAAATTGATAAAGTACAAATTTTACAAGAAATTTACCGTAGATTACAAGTATCAACTCATGAAATTAGTTATAAAAATATGATTCAATACATTTCTTGAGCTAAAAATTATGGTTATGATGCTAATCAATTTGCTGATAAATTAAAAGATCAAGTAAGTGATGTAATTCCTAGAATTTATCAAGAATACTTAAATGAGTTAGCTTCTAAAGGTTCATTAGATTTTGATGATTTAATTATTAATACCAATATTTTGTTTGAAACCCATCCAGAAATAGCAGCAAGATATCAAAAATACTATCAATATGTATTGATTGATGAGTTTCAAGATACTTCTGAAAATCAATATAACATTATTAAATCAATCGTTGGTAAAAATACCCATTTAACTATTGTTGGAGATCCTGATCAAACTATTTATAACTGACGTGGAGCAGATGTAAATTTAATCCTAAACTTTGATAAAGATTATAAAGATGCAAAAACTATTGTTTTAGATACTAACTATCGTTCTACTAAAAAAATTCTAACTGCAGCTAATAAATTAATTAAACATAATTCAAATAGATTCAATAAAGATTTAATTACCAATAATGAAGAAGGCGAAGACATCGAATTTTATCATGGATTTAGTGTTGAAGCTGAAGCTAGATGAGTAGTACAAAAAATTAATGAACTTAAAAAACAAAAAAATCAATTAAAAAATATAGCGATTTTATATCGTTCAAATTATTATTCTCGTCCTTTTGAAGAAGCTTTAATTCAAGAAAATATCAATCACAAAATTTTTAACGGTACTAAGTTTTTCCAAAGAACTGAAATTAAAGATGCTATTGCTTTTTTAAGAGTAATTGCTGATGGTCAAGATATTGCATTAAACAGAATTATTAATATACCTAACCGTGGGATTGGGGAAGTTACTCTTAAAAAATTAAAAGCATTTGCAGATAAAAACAGTAAAACATTATTTAAAACCTTAGTTGAAGATTGAAAAAAACTACCTTTAACTAAAGAAATGATTATTAAAAATATTTTCCCATTTCTTCAAATTATTGCTAAATATCAAAATGCTTTAAAATCAAACAGCATTAGTATTGTTTTAGATAAAATGCTTGAAGAAATAGGATATTATAAACATATTGAAGGAAACAAAAACCTTCGTGGATCAGCTATTGATAATGTTAAGGAATTAATTAGCTCAATAGCAAACTGAGAAGCTAAAAACCCTGAATCAAACGTTATTGATTATTTAAATATGGTGTCATTATTATCTGTTTCTGATGAATATGATAATATCACTAACTATGTTTCACTAATGACTATCCATTCAGCTAAAGGATTAGAATTTGATAATATTTTTCTTGTTGGACTAACTGAAGGAGTATTTCCTAGTTATAAATCATTAAGAAAAGATGAATATTTAGTATCTAGTGCTCAAACTAATAAAGATGAGGCAATCGAAGAAGAGCGTAGATTAGCTTATGTGGCAGTAACTAGAGCTAAGAAAAAATTATTCATTAGTGATTCAAGAGGTAAATTAATTGGTACTGATCAAAATAAAGTTCCTTCAAGATTTATTGTTGAAATGGGAATTAATTTACAAGATACCATTTTATTCAACAATCACTCATTAGATTTAGATGATGAAGATGAAAACGAGGATCAAGAAAGTGGAAATAATATTTTAGTGGGTGATATTATTAGTCACATTGTCTTTGGTGAAGGAGAAGTGTTAGATGTTAATTCATATGACATTGTGGTTAAATTTATTAAAGATGGAGCACAAAAAACTTTAAATAAAAATCACCCTTCTATTAAAGTGATTTCTAAATAATGTCTTGATTTATTGTATTAATTTTCTTAATTCTATTTTTCATACTAATTTGTGGAACATTTTTAATTATTCTTTATTATTTATACTTCCGTTCAACTTCTGGAGTAATTATTTTTGTTGTTGATAATAACAATCAAAGAGTTTTAAGATTAACTAATCAATATTATTTCTTTTCTAATATTTTTGATTCTAAAAAAATGAAATTTGATCGTTATTCATTTATTCGATTAGATGATTTTTATACATTTTTAGATCAAAAAGATGTTGAAATTCTTAAACATTTTTTTCAAAACGAAGAAACAGAATTAACTTTAGAATTTAGCATCAATCCTAATATTGTATCTAATTTAACTTTAGTTGAAAAAGTTATAAGTTTCTTTGATAAAACTGTTTTGAAGAAAAATAACTACTATTTAAATATTAAAAAAGTCGATAATAACCAATTTATTGCTAACATTAAATGAAATAATCAAATCAAAAATACTAAAACTGTTTTTAAAAAACAAATTTTTGGAACTAAAAAAATTAAAAGTTATCATCCAATAAGCGTTATTGGTTTAAGCTTAAGACCAATTTATTACAATAAAGAATTAAGTAATAATGCTTTAAAAGATATTTTTGATTTTTTAGAGATTAATGACTTTAAAAAAGTTTATTTCTATGATAGGGATTTAATTTATCTAACTTTAAATGATATATCTAAGAAAAAATATCAAACTATATTGCATAAAATTGATTTATTAAATAAAAATACTATTTTATCTAAATATTTTAATTCTGGTGCAATTATTAATAATTGAGAAATCAAAGACAATAACGATGTTGAACAGGTTTTAGGTTTAATTAGATATGCTAATGATTTAAATATTGTTAATAATCAACAAATAACATTAACTAAATCAACCTTAACTTCTAAGGAATATTTAGAATATAAAACCAATATGATGATTTATGTTGCAGAAAATCAAAATTGTGAATTTAAATATCAATTTATTGATATTTATCGTTATTTAACTAAAAATAAATCACTATTAGCTATAGCTAAAGTTAAACATCGAAACATCGATCCTAAATGAATTAAGTTTTTTGAACAAATTCCTAGATTTAATTATTCATATGAAGAATTATGATTCAACAACTTAAATCAAAGAAATAACTTAGAACATAAAAACATTTTATTAAAAATGTCTCAAGAAGTCTTTTTAAATCAAAAATTTAAAAAGACAAATCATGTCATTCCTTTAGTTTATTCTGATTTATTTGAATATAGTGAATTAAAAGATAAAATTAATTCTAACTATAGTTTAGGTATTGCTACTGCTTTATATGTTAAAGTAATTGATAAACCATTGATTAATGTTATTAATAGTACCAAGTTAAAAGCTATAGTTATTGCAAAAGATTTAGCTCAACAATTAAACAATACTCAAGTTTATTTTGATTGCATTAATCTAGTAAGACTTGCTAGTTACAATAAGATTCAAATTATTTATGAACAACCAAGAGATAATCTTGATCCTTTAATTGTTAAAAAAGCTAAAGTATTTATTGCTTACAATGAATAGGGGTATAATGAGACGTATTTATGTTGCTGGTGGATGCTTTTGAGGAGTACAAGGGTATTTTAAAACCATAAACGGAATTATTTTTTCAACAGTAGGATATGCTAATAGTGCAATTAACAATCCAAGCTATCAACAAGTGAAAGCACATATTACTAATGCTGTTGAAACTGTGGAATTATATTATGATGAATCTAAAATTACTTTAGTTGAAATTATTAATAAACTGTTTGATGTGATTGACCCTACAGCTTTAAATTATCAAGGGCCAGATTTTGGTAGTCAATATCGTAATGGAATTTATTATGAAGTTGATAGTGATTTAGCTGTTATTCAAGACACTATTAATAATTTAGCTAAAAACTACTCAAAACCAGTAGTTACTGAAATTAAGAAATTAGAAAATTATTTTCTTGCTGAAGAATATCATCAAGATTACACTGACAAAAACCCAAACGTTGCTTGTCATATTGATTTTTAACAAAAAAACAAAAGCTTTTAAAGCTTTTGTTTTTAATTTAAGTCATTAATTTTACTAAATTGTTCAACTAGAGTATTAGAAATTTCTTTAGGATTAGATCCTAAAATTGGAGCAACTTTAGTACCACAATATTCAATAGTTTGCACTGATTTAGCACCTAGAAAATTAAAAGTACCTTTTAATCATTCAATGTGACTACCAAATGGATATCAATCTCTGGGAGCTCCTTGGGTTGCTACTACTATTACATTTAAATTAGTTAACAATCCAATAGCATCACCTTTTGTTGAATATTTATAACTAAAAGTCTTATTTGCTACACAAATAGAATCAATAAAGTTTTTAACTAAAACAGTAGGGCCAAAATTTGTCATTGAACAAGAAATTACTAAAGTATCAATTTCTTTTAATTTGTCAATTCAAAAATCTGATTCTACATCAGCAAAATAAGTTTTGAAGTTTGCTTGTGTTAAAAAGATTGAACTTAATTTAGTGTCGTTTAAATTAATTCTTTCAACTTGGTCTTTATCAAAGTTTTTTAAAGTATACTGATAAAATGCATCCATAATGTTTCTTGAATAAGAAACTTCATTAGCTGAAAGATTTCCGTCTAAAAATAATATTTTTCTCATATGTTACCTCTACATAAATAATACAAAAATTACGTATAAAATCATAAAAATAATATATTTTTAATTTTTTTATGATTTTAGGACGTCATTTACTTAATTAAGTAATAAAAAATATTAAAATTATAAAGATATTATTTTTTGATAATGTCCAGAATAGGAGAAATAATGGCAAAATTCAAACGTGTATTTATGATTGTAACTGACGGTTTAGGTATTGGTCCTGACCGTGATCAAAAAGCTTTTGGTGATGCAGGGGCTAATACTATTAGATCTGCATCAATGGCTGAAGAATTCAAAATTGATACATGAAAAAAACTTGGTATTGGTAATATAACAGAGTTAAATGGTAATTACCACGTAAAACAACCTTTAGCTTATATGGCTAAAGTACAAGAAGTTTCAAATGCTAAAGATACCTTAGCAGGACATTGAGAAATGATGGGTATTAAAACCTTAGTACCATTTCCTACATTTTTTGAAAACGGTTTTCCTCAAGAATTAATCGATGAACTATCAAAAGCATTTGATGGTAGACCAATTGTTGGAAATAAAGCTTCTTCAGGAACAGAAATTATTAATGAATTAGCTCATGAAGAAAAAGAAAAAGGAGCAATTATTGTTTATACTTCTATGGATTCAGTGCTCCAAATTTGTGCTCATGAAGAATGAACTGGTTTAGATAACTTATATAGATATGCTAAAGCTGCTAGAGAAATTTGTTCTTCTAAACCTGAATGAAATGTTGGAAGAATTATAGCTAGACCTTATGTTGGAGAAGAAGGAAACTATACAAGAACCTTCAACAGACATGATTATGCAAATAAACCAAGAGAAATGATTTTAAATGAACTTCAAAAACAAGGTGTTGAAGTTATTTCAATTGGTAAAATTAATGATATTTTTGTAGGTCAAGGTATTTCTAGACATCTTGCTAGTGGTAGTGATGAAAGAGGAATGGATATCACTATTGATCTTGCGACTCAAGATGGAGAAAATCAATTTATTTTCACTAACTTAGTTGAATTTGATTCACATTATGGACATAGAAGAAATGTGCATGGTTATGCTCAAAATATTGCTAACTTAGATGTTAAATTAGCAAAATTAATTAACGCATTAAAAGAAGATGATTTATTAATCATTACTTCAGATCATGGTAATGATCCATTATATCCAGGATTTAACCATACTAGAGAATTTCTTCCAGCTACTATTTATTCAAAATCATTCAAATCACCTAAAGTATTAGAAAACTTTAATGGACTTGGAACATTAGGAAACATTGTTGCAAGAAACTTTGGTGCTGATATTGTTGTTGAAACTGGTGATGATGTTTTTGACAAATTAGTTTAGATAATTTAAATAGACACAAACTTGTGTCTATTTTTCTTTAATCTAGTTTTATTTTTGCTTTTGGTATAATAATTTTATGAATCACATCAATCTACAAAGAAAAGAAGCACAAATTCATCAATTAGTTGCAGATATTGTTACTAATGATTTAACTAATGTTAATGTTATTGATCCAGTAGTTATGGATGTTAAACTTAGTGCCGATTTATCTTACTTAAAAGTTTATGTTAATCTTTATGGAAATACAACTAAAGGTCTTCAAGCATTAAATAATGCAAGTGGTTATGTAAGAAAAGTTTTATCTAAAAGTTTAAATTGAAGAAAAGTTCCACAAATTACTTTTTATTTAGATGAAGTTAGTGCAAATGGTTTAAAAATTGATCAAATTCTTAAACAAATTAAAGACTAAAAACTAATAAATCATTCATTTATATTGATGATTTATTAGTTTTTTATTTTCTTAAAGAGTTGAATAAGACTTAAATTTGAATAATAAATATGGCTTAATTCTTTCTCTTATAGTATTTATTAAAATATGATATCATTTACAAAGTAAATAAAATTAATATTAATTTTCAAAATACATACCTAATATGGATGTTTTATAAGGGGACAAATGTCAAAAAGTAAATTATTTTTACTTGGTATTGCAGGAGGGTTAATCGGAGCAGCATTAGTTGCTACCCCTGTTTTAATCACCAACTCAATTCAAACCAAGAATCAAAATCAATTAAATCAAGCTAAAAACGAATTAAATTCTAAAATCGTTGAAGCTGATGCATTATACAATGCAAATAAAGAAAATCCAGACTTAGTTGATGCTCTAGCAGTTTTAGAAGCAGCTAAAAGACAAGGGAATATTGTTTTAGGAAATATTTATCCATCAATTTCAAGTGTTAAACAAGCTACTGCTAACATTAGTGCAGCAATGAAACTTTTAAATGATAGACTTAACAAATTGCAAGCAATTTTTGAACAAATTAAACTTTTACAAGATAAGATTAAAAACTTACAAGCAACAGTGGATGGTTTAGGTTCATCAGCTTTAGAATCAGGATACAAAAAAGAACTTCAAGATGCTATTGCTAAAGCTCAAGCTTTTGAAAACGAAAGAGAAGATGTAAATAATGTTAAGAATGCTATTAATGAATTAGAAACTGATGTTGCTGCTGCAACTTCTAACTTCGAGAAAGCTAAAGCTTCATTTGATCTTCTTCAAGCTAAAATCACTGAAGCAGAAGCTGAAGAAGCTAAAATTGCAGATGATGCATACTTAGCAAGTGTTAAACAAGATTTAGCTAATGCTATTGCTACAGCAAAAACCGCTTTAAATGAATCTACAACTAAAGATCAATTAGATCAAGCTTTAGCATCATTAACTAGAGCATTAACTACAGCTAAAAATGACTTATCAAGCTTAAGTGCAGCTCATGATGCATTAATGGTTAAAATTAATGAAGCTAAAGAAGTAAAAGTTGCTCCAGAACAAACATTCTTAAATGCAGTTGCTAAAGTATTAGCTGATGCTATTGCTAAAGCTGAACCAGTATTAGCAGTTTCAAATGTTGATCAAATTACTGCTGCTACAACAGAATTAAATGATGTATTAGTTAAAGCAAAACAAGATATCTTAGATTTAACTAATGCTCATTCAGCTTTAGAATCAGTATTAACTGAAGCTAATGAATTTAAACAAGCTAACCAAGCTATTGTTAGAAACGCTGAAGCTGTTGCATTAATTACAGATGAATTATTAAAGAATGCTACTACAGCATTAACCGCAACTGAAGTTGCTCCAATGAGCGAAGCTAAAGCAGCTTTAGAAGCTGCTTTAACTGAAGCTAAATCTAAAGCTGCTGAAGTTGCTTCAACATTTAATCAAGCTAAAGATCAATATACTCAAGCTTTAACCGAAGCTAAAACTTTAGCTGAAAATCCTAAATACGTTGCTCAAAAGAATGATTTAGATACAGTTATTACTGCAGCAGAATCTGCTATTGCTGCTGTTGAAGAAAATAATCAAACTGCAGCATTATATACAGAACAAACATCTAAATTAGATGATGCTATTACAAAAGCTCATTCAGATAATGCTCTTTCAACATATAATGCTGTATTAGCAAAAGCTAAAGCATTAATCGATTCTTCAGCTACTCCTGCTACATATACTGAAGCAGCTAACACTGAAGCATATACTACAGTTAAATCTGCTGTAGATGCTGCAGAACAAGCAGTAACAGCTGCTAGTGATCCAAAAACTCAAACATATTTAGATCAAACAACAAACTTAGAAAAAGCTATTGCTAAAGCTGCATATCTTGATGCTAAAGCTAAAACTACAGCTTTATCAAATACTGATACTACTCCTAAAAGTCAAAAACAAGTATTAACTCAAGGATTAACTGATGCAGCTACAGAAGCTGAAAAAGATACAACAGAAGCATTTGATAATGCTAAAGCTATTTTAGATTTAGCTAATGCAAAAGGATTATACGTAGCTGCTTTAGATAAAGCTAAAGTTGAAAAATTCAACACATTATTAGCTAACCTTAAAAATGATACAGATGCTACATTAGCTTCAGAATATACCCCTGCTTTAGAAGCTATTGAAGCTAAAGTTGCTGCACCTCAAGAAAATAAAGCTGCAGAAATTGCGTTATATGAAGCTCAAACTACAGAATTAAATAACTTAATTTCTTCATATGAAGGAAAAGCAAAAGTTCAAGCCACAAAACTTTATGATGAAGCATTAGCTCAGACAAAAGCCGTTGGAACTAAATATGATGCTCAACCTGAAGTTAAAGCAACATTTGAACAAGAAGTTCAAGCTGCTACATTTGCAACAGAAGATGCTAAAACAGCTGCTACAGCATACGAAATTTATAACAATGCTCAAGCTTTACTTGCAGCATTAGTAAAAGCTAACTTAGAATTAGCTAAAGCAAATTACAATGCTCAAGTACAAAAAGTTAATACAGCTATTGCAGATAATGGTACATTAGTTTCAGTTAAACCTGAATTAGAAGCTGCTTTAACAGCTGCAAATGAAAAAGTTGCTGCAAATACTATTGAAGCATATGAAGCTGCTAAAGCTGATTTAGAATTAGCTTATGCTAAAGCTGAATACAATGCAGAATTATTAGTAGCAAAAGCTGCTGATAGAACTCAAGTTTATACAGCAACCGCTCAATTAGAAACATTTAATACTTCATTAGAAGCTATTGAAGCAAAAGTTACTGATCAAACAACAGCTACTCAATTCGGTGAATACAAAACTGAAGTTACTACGTTAGTATCAACTACAGATCAACGTGCAAAAACAGCTGCTAAAGATATATTTGATCAAACAAAAAATAGTTCAAATGAATCTATGAAACCATTTGAAGCAACAAATAAAGCTATATTTGACGCTTATACAACTGCTGTAAAAGCTTTAACTGATCCTACAGACGGAACAGAATTAGAACAAGCTAAAAAATACTTAGAATATAACGATACTCTTCTAAATACACTTGCTTCAAGTATGTACAAAATTAACCTTGACGTTGCTGAAAAATTATTAGCTACTTTAGGTGATGACGCTGCTGCTAATGGTGAAGTAGAAGCATACAATGCTAAATCTACATTAGAAGCTGCTATTACAGCTGCTAAAGCTTTAGTTGCTGATAATACAACTACACACTTTACTACAGCAAATCAAAACTTAAAACAAGCTGTAGAAGCTGCTAAATTAGCTAAAGCAAAACACGAATACCAAATGGTATTAGCATTTGCTAATGGTGAATCAAAAATATTATATGCTAGATACGATACCCAAGCAAATAACCAAACATACACCACAGCTATTGCTAATGCTCAAGCAACATTAACTGAACCTACAGTTAATAAATACAACGCTGCTGCTAAAGCTATTTTAGACGCTCAAAAAACAATTAATGAAACAACATTATCTGCTATTGATACAGCAAAAAATAATCAACAACAAATTATTGAAAATATTGAAAAATCAATTGCTGATATTAAATCTTCATTAGAAAAAACAGAATCAGAAGACAATAAAAAAGCTCTTGTAAAACAAGAAAGTTCATTAATTGATGCTCAAGCACAATTAAAAGTTTATGAAACAGATCGTGCAAAATTAGAAGCATCAAAAACAACAATTGAACAAAATTTAACTAAATATACTCCTGCTCCAGCTACACAACCTAGTGGATCAGCAGGTGATTCAGCATCAAGTGGTCCTTCAGTACCTCAACCTGGAGAAGCAGGAGCTGCTTCAGGAGATCAAGGAGTTCCAGCCGCTCCAGCTAATGGACAACCTGCAGCTGCTACTGCCCCAGCTGAATAATAAATATTTAAATAAATAATAAGATACCCAATTAACACCCTTTAAAACCTTCTTTCTAAAGAAGGTTTTAATATAATTAAAATTTTTTAATAAATATAAAACATTTTACGGAAGCGTTTCCACAATATACAAAATAACAAAGAGAAATTATCTTTGTTATTTTTTTTATTTTAGAATGTTAAAAAATTACATTATAATAATGAAGCATATTAATACATATACTACATTTTTGTTTAATTTGTTTCTACAATTATTTAATATGCATTATGAATAAATATGAAAGGAAACATATGAATTCTTTATTTAAAGGAAAACTTTCTTCAAAGAAAGAAAAAAAATCCTTAAATAATAGTGGTTCAGGAAAATTTAGAAAAATTCTTTCTAAAATTTCTGGAGCTTTCATGCTACCTATTTCAGTTATGGCGATTGCTGGACTTCTTTTAGGAGTTGGATCAGCTATCGGAGGAGCTGGAAACGAAGCTTTAAAAACATTTGGTCTTTTTATTAAAGTTTTAGGAGACCCTGTTTTTGCTGCACTACCATTATTATTTGCTGCTGCATTTGTTATTGCTTTTACAGATGAAGCAGGAGTTGGGGTTTTTGCCACAATTATTGGATTTATAGTGTTTTTAATGGTTCAAAGTGTTTTCATTAAAGAAGTCACAGGACCTATTAAAAATTTAACTACACCAACTCCAAATATAATTACAACAGTTGAATTTGCAACAGCTAAAAACGCTAACGACGTTCAAGCTATAGTTGGTTTAAAATCAGGTGAAGTAGTTGATTATTATAAATTACAACCTGGTATTCTTGTAACATTAACATCAAATACCGAAGGAAACGTAGTATTTACACGTAATTTAGATTTAACACCATTAAAATTCGAAAACAATGAGTTTAGTGTAATTCCAGGTGCAACCAATTTATCATATACTGAATTCACTCCTTTAAGTGGTGAAAGAGCAATGATTAATGAAAAACCATACACTTTTGCATCATTACAATATGTTGATAAAAATGGTTTACTTAACAAAATTATTGGTTATACTATGAAAAGTGGTGAAAACACCATTTTCAACGGTGAATTATTACAATTCAAACCTAAAGGTGTTTCAATTTTATTTGACGGTGCTGGACGTGATCCATTTAAACTAGTTAAATTAGTTGGAGATAGTTTAGGGGTTAAATCACTTCAAACATCAGTATTTGGTGGTATTGCTGTTGGTTTAGTAATTCAATACTTATACAACAGATTCCACACAATTCAATTACCACAAGTTATTTCATTCTTTGGTGGTAAAAGATTCGTTGCTATTGTAACAATTCCTGCAATGGCATTATTAGCATTTGCTTTCTTAATCGTTTGACCATGAATTGGTATTGGATTAAACGCATTTGGTACAGCAATTGGAAGTGTTCCTGGTGGAGCAGAATCATTAATCTTTGGATATGTAGAGAGAGCTCTTATTCCATTTGGATTACACCATGTGTTCTACGCACCATTATGATACTCATCAGCAGGAGGAGATTTAAATACTCAACTTGCAGAATTCTTAAGAGATCACCCTGGTATTACTCAAGGTGCAGACTTAAAAAACTTAATTAATATAGTTGCTGAACACCCAGATAAATATCAAGGGGATTCAACAACTGCTTTATCATTATTAAGTTTCCAACACGATACATTATCATATACTTCAAAAGATGGTAAAACAGTTACTTTACCATTATTTGAATTCTTAGCAAAAGAATTAAAATTCAAAATTGGACGTTTTGCTGATGGTAAATTCTCAATTATGATGTTTGGATTACCAGCAGCTGCTGCAGCTATGGTTTTAGCTGCTCCAAAAGAAAATAGAAAAGTAGCTTTAGGTACTGTTGTTCCTGCTGCATTCACCTCATTTATTACAGGGGTTACAGAACCTATTGAATTTACATTCTTATTCTTATCACCATTCTTATTCTGAGGATTCCACTCAATTATGGCAGCATTCTCATTCATGTTTGCTAACTTAGCTGGAGTTCACGTTCCTATGGCCTTTTCAGGAGGGGTATTAGACTTAGTTTCATACGGAATTATCCCATTTGCAAAAGGTACAAACTTCTACTGAGTATTAGTAGTTGGATTAGCTTACGCTCCAATTTACTTAGCAGTATTCTACTTCTACATTAAATGAAAAGATCTCGCTACTCCAGGTAGAGGAGGAAACACCAAGTTATTCACAAAAGCTGATTACCTTGCAAGTAAAAACGAAACAGCTACTGCAAGTGCAGGAGTTGATCCTAAAGCATTAGCTATTGTTATGGCTTACGGTGGATTAGACAACATTACAGCATTTAACAACTGTGCTTCAAGACTTAGATATGATGTTAAAGATGCATCATTAGTAAGCGAAGAAAAATTAAAAGCTGCAGGAGCATTTGGAGTAAAAGTTGAAGGAAACAATCACGTTCAAGCAATTTTTGGTCCAGCTGCAGAACAATTAAATGCAAAAATTAAATCTCAAAGAGAAGCAATTGCTAAATACTTAGCTTCAGAACAAAAAACTGAAGAACTTGAAGTTAAAGCAGAAGTAGCTATGATGGAAGATGAAAAATCACCATTATTAGAACCTGTTAAAGTTCAAACAGTTGCTAGAGGAGAATTAATTAAACTTGAAGATGTTAAAGATGAAGTATTTTCATCTAAAGCATTAGGTGAAGGATTTGCTGTTAAATTTGACGCTAGCGAAACTGGTAATGTATATTCACCAGTTGATGGTAGAGTTACAATGGTATTCCCTTCAAAACACGCAGTTGGTATTGAAACAGCTGAAGGTGTTCAAATCTTATTACACATTGGAATTAACACTGTTGAATTAAATGGTGAAGGATTTGATATGTTAGTTGAAGTTGACCAAATGGTTAAAGCTGGTGACTTAGTTGCTAAAGTTGATTTAAAAGTATTAGAAGCTAAAGGATTAGTTTCTGATGTTATTTGCATCGTACTTAGAGAAGGTGCTTATAAAGACTTTACAATTACTTCAAACAAAACAAATATCGATTCTACAACTGAATTAATCGGTGAAGTAAAATAATTTCAATCACTATAATATAAACAAATCAAGTCTTACGACTTGATTTTTCTTTTGTGTTTTTAACATAATAAATTAAACTTTAAAACAAAAGATATAGTTAAATAATAATCAAAATAACATTAGGGATTTTTAACTTTTTTGGTAGAATAATAAAGCATAAAACAGCAGTTTATTATGATTTACCCTAAATTTATCTTGTTGTTAACAATTTGTAAGTAGATTTGCTGCTAAATCGAAAGCATTAAGATAAACTTAATAAATTAGAAATAAACCCTCTAGTTATGCAGAAAGAGGAAATTAAATGTCAAGATATACAGGACCTGTCTTTAAAAGATCACGTCGTTTAGGATTTTCAATTCTTGAAACAGGAAAAGAATTTTCAAAAGGTAAAAAAAGAACATACGCTCCAGGACAACACGGAAACAAAAGAGTTAAGTTATCAGATTACGGATTACACTTATACGAAAAACAAAAAGTTAAATATATGTTTGGTGTAAATGAAAAACAATTACGTAAAACATTCGAAAAAGCTGTTAAAGCTAAAGGTGTTACTGGTACAAACTTATTACAACTTTTAGAATCACGTTTAGATAACGTTGTTTATAGAGCTGGATTTGCTTCAACAAGAAGACAAGCACGTCAATTAGTAAATCACGGACACTTCACTTTAAATGGTAAAAAAGCTAACATCCCTTCAATGACAGTTAGTGTTAATGATGTAGTTGAATTAAAAGAAAAATCAAGAAACAATACTCAAATTACAGAAGCTCTTGCAGCTAAATCAGCAAGTGCTTGAATGACAAGAAAAGATTTCAAAGTAACTTTTGATAGGTTACCAGAAAGAAATGAAATGCATTCAGAAATTAAAGATGCATTAGTAGTTGAGTACTACTCAAAATAATAGGTAAAAGGAGTATTATAAATGAAAAAAAATACACACCCAGAATACTTTGAAGTTCAAGTTTCATGTTCAACATGTCAAAAACCATTTACATTTAAATCAGTAAAAAAACAATTTAGTGTCGATGTATGTTCAGGATGTCATCCAGTATACACAGGAAATCGTTCTCAAGCTAAAGCTACCGGAAGAATTGACAAATTCAATAAACGTCTTGAAAAAATGTCTCAAAAAAATAAATAATAATATTATAAAATTGAATGTAAGACATTCAATTTTTTTAATATAAAGGAGTATAAAATGAAATTAAAAAAATGATTACTTTTATCTTTAACTAGTCCTATTATTCCTCTTGTTGCAACTAGTTGCATCAATGAAACTAATTTAGATAATAAAACCAAAGAACAAAAAGTATTTTTAAATTCAATACAAGGATTAGTTCAAATTTATAAAAATAATAACGAACCTGAATATGCAAAATATTTAGAACAAGAATTAATTAACGCAAGAACTAAATTATCAAAAAATAAAAATACAAATATAATGAATGATTTTGATGATGTTTTAAACAAAATTAAAGAATCATCAGAACAAAATATTTCAATTAAACAATTAGAACAAAATCAAATAGATGCTAGATTACAACCATTATCAAATGAAATTAGCTTAGACTATAAAAATAGTAAAAATATAAGTTTTAACGATGCTAAAACAAATAATTTACAAATTAGTTTAAATGATCCTAGATTTGAAGTGGTTAATGTTGTGATAACTAAAAATCATTTAGGATTTTCAATTAGTTATCAAATTTTAGATACAGCTAAAAATGAATATTCATCAGTTTTAACTAAACAATTTAACAAAGATAATTTTGCATATGATTTTAGTCAAATTCTAAGTCAAATACAACCTAGTTATAAAAATATTTTAAATACTACATTTAAAGACGCTGTTAATCAAGATGTTATTTTTAATGTAATTCAACCTAATTTTGAAATAGCTAATTTATCAGTTGTTAAAAATGTTAACAATTTTGTTATTACTTATCAAGTTAGAAAAATTGATACTAATGAATTATCTAGTGTTCAAACTAAATATTTAAGCAGTAATTTATTTAAAAAAGAAGTTAAAGAAGTTCAAAAAGAAACAAATTCTGATACTGATTCAACAAATAATACTAATAGCGATAAAGATAATAACAATGGTTTAGATAATAATTCAACTACTGAATCAAATCAAAATAACTTAGACAATGAAAAAGAAAATGATAAAGATCAGGAATCAAATCCAACAGATGACCAAAAAGAAACAGAAACTATAGATCAAAACACTACTGAAAATAAAGATAATCAATCAAATAATAATGATCAAACACCTAATACCAATGATTCTGCTGTAGATAATAAAGATCAAGAATCTAATGCGAATCAAAATGGTATAGAATCAAACAATGATCAATCAACTAATGATAATCAAAACAATAAAGATCAAACACTTAATACCAATGATTCTAATACAAATAATAATCAAGTAGATAATTCTGCTGATAATGCAGATAATGATAAAAAAGATGTTGATGATCATCAATCTCAACCTTCAACAGATATAAATAATAATGTTGATGCAAATAATACACCTGATAGCAATTCAGATAGTGCTAATAAAGATACATCAAATCAAGATCAAAGCAATAATGATGAAAATCAATCAAACGCTTCAACTGATGAAACAGCAAACCAAGCTAATGATAATGAATATAATCAACTACTTTCACAATTAGAAGAAGCTGATACAAAATTAAAGAAAATTAAATCTTTAGCTCCTTATGCATTCAACGGAAGACAAAACACTTATGATACATTTTTAGCATTATTAGAAGAAGTTAAAAATAATAAAAATTTATATTCATCTAAGAAAGATGAATGAAATAGAAAATTAAATAATTCATTAACTTCTTTAAAAGCTACAGCTAATTTTGTACCAGGTGCAAATTGAGATAACATATTATCTTTTGCTGATCCTAGTGAACAATTTAATAAATTAAAAGAATTTATTAATAAATATGACCAATTAGATGATTTGATTATCAATACCGAAATCAAAACATCAATTCAAACAGCAAAAAATACATTAGAAACTCAAATTGCTCCATATAAAAATTTACCCGCTAGTGCTTTAGGCTCATTAAATCCTGTATTTAATACACTTATATTAGCTAATACAAATACTTATAATGGTTTAAAAAAATCTGTAGATGATAATTTAGCTGAAACTAATAAATTTAAAGAAATAAGAGAAGAAGCAAATAAAGAACTAGAAACATATCAATATCCATATGCTAGTTTTAATTTTGGTAATGACCAAAAAGCAGCAAATGATCACATTTTTGAAGTATTTGCTAACTCAATTAAAAATTGATCATTTGGTGAATATTTCCCAGCTACAGATTCTAACCCTTCATATAATGAAGCTCTTGCAGCTAAAAATGAATGAGGTCCAACAATTGAGAAATATAAAGCATTAATTAAACAAGAAGTAGATAAAGGTAAAGGTGAATATGATGCTAATAAGCTTGCTCATATTGACTATGATACTAACGATACTGCTTCATTAATGGCATTAATTAAATTCAATGATGCTTATACAGAATCTCAAATTGCTAAATTAAATAAATTTAGAGGAATTTTAAAATTACCAATTTTAATTGATTTAAGTAAATCATTAACCAACGATCAAAAAGGTGCTTTAGTAATTCAAAACTTACTTGGATATACTAGAGGTATTTATATTAAAGACAAAATTAAAGTTGGTGAAGGTGATGAAGAATCTAAGAAAGTATTAAGTACTGGTCATTCATATTCAACATCTACTAAAAAAGTAGCTGATGAGTTAGGTTATTTATATAATGAAAATTACTATGGTTCATATAATCAACCAATTTTTGCTCCTAGTTCTATCGGAGTAACTGCAGATTTTATTTCTAATATTTTTATGACTAAGATCTTAGGTGAAAGAAATGATTATAAAAACAATGGTGGAATTGATGCTGATGGATTTGGACATTTATTAAATTCAATGGATAACCACAATATAGCTTTTTATGGTGCAGTATTTATTGAAGATGAAGGTCATGATAATGTAGCTACAACTAGAAATAGATATCGTATTTCAATTCAAGATATGATGTGAAAAATAAATAATAATCATAAACCTTTTACAAATATTAATGAATCATAAAAATCAAAAGCAACTATTACCATAGTTGCTTTTTTGAAGTGTTAAAAAAAATAAGTTTATAGATTTAAAAAGGTATAATATAACAAATATTTTAATACATTAGGAGTTTTTATGCTAAAAATTATTAATCACCCACTTATTGATATCAAACTTACTAAAATGCGTGATAAAAATACTAATCACCTTGCTTTTAAGAACAATTTAAATGAAATTGCTTCTTTAATGGTTTATGAAATTTTAAGAGATTACAAAACCAAAGACATTACTATAACTACACCATTAGAACAGGAATTTGTTGGTGCAGATTTTAACAAAGAAATTATTTTAGTTCCAATTTTAAGAGCTGGTTTAGGAATGACTGAAGGAATTTTAAACCTAGTTCCTCAAGCTAGAGTTGGTCATATTGGAATGTATAGAAATGAAGAAACATTAATTCCAGTTCCTTATTATTATAAAATGCCAGAAGTAGACAAAAATAGTTTAGTTATTGTAGTTGATCCAATGTTAGCAACAGGTAATTCAGCTGCTGATGCTATTCAAGAATTAAAAGATGATGGATTTACTAACATTATTCTTGTTTGCTTAGTTGGAGTAGATCAAGGAATTAAAAAAGTTGAAGAAAAATTTGGACAAGATTTTCAAATTTTCCTTGCTTCTAAAGATGAAAAATTAAACTCTAAAGGTTATATTGAACCTGGATTAGGGGATGCAGGAGATAGAATTTTTGGTACTAAATAATGAAACCATTGGTTTTTAAAAACAGAACTAGTGAAGTTTTTAAAATTAGTTTTAGTGCTATTTTATTAGCTTTAATTTTATTATCTAGTTTTATTTCAAGATTTTTAACCATTTTTGGATTTTTAAATATTGAAATATCATTAGTTTTTATCTTATTAAGTTTATATTTAGTTGGGTTCAAATACTCAATTATTTTAACTGTTGCAAGATTTGCGATTGCACCACTAATGCACCCTGGGTGATTGGTCATTAATTATTTAGGTGGATTTATTTTATTTTTAGTACAACTCTTTTTTATTTTTATTTTTATATTGATACATTATCTTTTAAATAAAGCAACTAATAAATATAATGGAATAATGTTTGTAATAAGTCTTATTCTAACAATGTTGGCAACAACTATTCTTATATCAACCTTAAACACATTTTATTTTAATACCTTGTACTATGGAGCATTAGGTGCGATTCAAAACTTAAGCTTAAGCGAAACAATAAAAGCTTATAATGCTTTTCCTTTGTTTTTTGGGATTAAAAACTATTATTTAGGATCTTATGTGTTTTATATTAGTTTTAATTTAATTAACTTAACAATTAATTTAGTTTTAATTTCAATTATTATTTTTCTAGATTATAAAACTAAATTTCTATCACGTATGGTACCAAATTGCCATAATAAATACTAAGGAGAAAAATGAGTAAATTTAACTTTGCAACTATTGATCAAAAATGACAAAATGAATGATTAGAATCAGGATACTTTGAACCAAAAAATGATTATTCTTTACCTAAAAAATATATTTTAAGTATGTTCCCTTATCCAAGTGGTAATTTACATATGGGTCATGTTAGAAATTATTCAATTGGTGATGCTTTAGCTAGATACTATAGACGTAAAGGTTTTAATGTATTTCACCCATTTGGTTGAGATGCCTTTGGGCTTCCTGCAGAAAACGCTGCAATTAAACACCAAATTCATCCAAGAACTTGAACTTATCAAAATATTCAAAAAATGGATAAAGAAATTCAAAAATTAGGTATTTCATTTGCTTGAGATTATGAATGTATCACTGCAGATGAAAATTATTCTAAATGAGAACAATTTTTATTCATTAAACTATGAGAAAAAGGTTTAATTTATAAGAAAAAAAGTTTATTAAATTGGTGTGAATTAGATAATACAGTTTTAGCTAATGAGCAAGTTGTTGATAATAAGTGCTGAAGATGTGATAATGAAATTATTCAAAAAGAAATGGACACTTATTATTTAAAAATTACTGAATATGCTAATGAATTAGTTGATGATTTAAAACTTTTAGAAAACCATTGACCTAGTCAAGTTTTAACTATGCAAAAAAACTGAATTGGTAGAGAACAAGAGTTTGTTTTAGAATTTGATTTAATTGATAATAAATATAACTTATCTACTAAATTATCAGTTTATGAAGCAAATAGTAAATACTTAGCTAAAATTAACTACATTGCTTTATCAAATAAACATCCTTTAGTTGAACAATTAAAAGAATTAAATTATTTTTCTAATGAGCAATTAACTTTAATTGATGATATTAATAAACACTTTACCAATAAAGATTTTAGTCATAAAATTTATTTACCTACACCTTTTGTAGCTAAAGTTAATGACTTAGAAATTCCAGTTATTATTACTGATTTTGCTTCACATAATCCTAATAAACTTATTACAATAGTTTCAGAAGAAAATAAAACTCATTTTAATTTCCTTCAAGTTAATAATTTAGTTAATAATGCAGTTGAATTAGATCAAACATTAATCAATAATTTAGTTAAAGAAACTAAATACAATCTTAGAGATTGAGGTATTTCTCGTCAAAGATATTGAGGAACACCAATTCCTTTAATTAATTGTGCAAATTGTGGTACAGTAGCTGAAAAAGTTTCAAATTTACCTATTACTTTACCATTTAAAGTTGAATTTACTGGTCAAGGAAATCCTTTAGATACAAACCAAGAATGAAAACAAGCTAAATGTCCAAAATGTAATAAACCTGCTTTTAGAGAAACTGATACTTTAGATACCTTCTTTGAATCTAGTTGATACTTCTTGCGTTATTCAACAGCTATGGAACTTAGAGATCAAATGATTTTTGATCCAAAAGCTTTAGAATACTGATCAAGTGTTGATGAATATATTGGTGGAATAGAGCATGCTATTTTACACTTGTTATATGCTAGATTTTTCACTAAAGCTCTTGCAGATTTAAATCTTGTTTCATTTAGAGAACCTTTTAATAACTTATTAACTCAAGGAATGGTATTAAAAGATGGTGCTAAGATGTCTAAATCTAAAGGTAATACTGTAGAACCTGGAGATATGATTGCTAAATATGGTGCAGATACTACTAGATTATTTATTCTTTTTGCAGCTCCACCTCAAAAAGAACTTGAATGAAGTGATGCGGGAGTTAATGGGTGCTTTAAATTTATTAATCGTTTAAATGATTTAGTAAGTGAAATTGATGTTAATAGTAATTATTTAAATATTGATCATTCAACATTAACTCAAGAAGAAAAAAATGCTAGATATAAATTATATTTAGGAATGAAAAAGCAAATTGAAGTATTTGAAAATAGACAAAATGGATATTCATTTAATACTTTAATTTCTTGAACAATGGAAACTTTAAACGCTTATGATAATATAACTAATAAAACATTGATTACTGAAATGTTTTATGTAATGCTTAATATTTTAGAACCTTTTATTCCACACTTTGCTTGAGAAATTTCAAATCAATACTTTGGGTTAAAAAACTTAACTGATTTTAAAATTGATGAGCAAGCACTAGTGCAAGATACAGTTACTTATCCTATTTCAGTTAATGGTAAATTTAGAGCGGAATTAACTGTTGATAAAAACTTAGATAAACAATCTATTTTAGATCAAGCTAAAATAGCTGTAGTTAAATGAATTGAAGATAAGCAAATTGTAAAAGAAATTTTTGTACCGAATAAAATAATAAATATCGTAATTAAATAAGGAGAGATATGAGTCAAACCAAACCAACTAAAACTAAAAAAATTAAATTCCGCTACATAGCAGTACCTGCAAAAGAATGTGCTTTACCTTTAGGGTATCATATGATTATTCTTGATCAACCTGAGTTAATTAAAAAAATTACTCAAACTCAAATGGAAGAAGCAAGAATGATCATTGTCTATCTTGAAAATGATGGCAGATATCTTCATAAAGCTGCTTATGTACAACCTTTATCACTTGAAGCATTAGATACAAGTGATTCTAAATCTGCTAAAAAATGATTATTTACTTATAAATCTTTAGGTTTTGTAGAACTTGAAGAAAGTGAAAATCACACTGATCGTAATCCAACTGCTCAAAAAGCTAAAGAATATGATGAATTTGTGGTTTTTAAAGCTGATAAATTTCAACAAAATTCTACTGAGTTTTATCGTGAAGTACTTTCAAGTTTGGATTTAGATACTTTCCATAAAATTCTTAAAGCTACTTTAGATACAATTGAACGTGATGATACTATTAGTTCATTATACGATGAAGCTATTGATCAATATCGTGCAATTAGTTATAAAGGGATTGGTGCAATTATTGATACTTATGAACATAAATTAAGAACTAATAATCATCAAGAATTTCAAGCAGTTTATTTTGCTAGTGTTTTAAACTTTTTTAATCAAAGAATTTATCCTGATAGAGAAAGAGTATTTTTTGACTTTAGTATCGATAATTTAACTAATGCAACATATAACATCAGTAATGTTTTAAATCAATTTTTAGAAATAGAAACCGAAATCAAAGATAAAATTAACACAAGATTAAATGAACAACAAAAAGAATTCATTTTACGTGAAAAAATGAAAGCTATTTCTGATAGTTTAAAATCAATGAATGTTGATGTTGATGATGAAGATCAATATTCAAAAATTATTCGTGATGATGTATTGAACAAAATCTATCCCAAATCAGTACAAAAATTAATCAAAGTCGAATCTAAGCGTGCAAGTGAAATGATGCAAGCTTCTCCTGAAGCTAATATTGTTAAAACTTATGTTAGCTTATTAAAACAACTTCCTTGAAGAAAAACTGAAGTTGAATACTTAGATATTGATAAAGTTCGTAGCACATTAGACAAATATCACTATGGTATTGATGAAGTTAAACAAAGAATTATTGAGTATATTGCTTTAATTATTAAAGCAAAACAAGCTGATAAAGATAAAGATAATAAACTTCCAATTGATGCAAAACACGAAATTGATCTTTCTTTATTTAAAGAAGAAAATAAAAACACTTACAATAATGTACCAATTATTACTTTAGTAGGTCCTCCAGGAACTGGTAAAACTTCTTTATCTAAAGCGATCGCAGAAGCTTTAAATCGTAAATTCATCAAAGTATCTCTTGGAGGAGTACATGATGAATCAGAAATTAGAGGACATAGAAGAACTTATGTAGGAGCTATGCCTGGAAAAATTGTTAAAGGGATCAAACGTGCAGGAGTATCTAACCCTGTTATTCTATTAGATGAAATTGATAAAATGGCTTCAAACACTAAAGGTGATCCAGCTTCAGCAATGTTAGAGGTATTAGATCCTGAGCAAAATAGCAAATTCCAAGATCATTATTTAGAGCATGAATATGATTTATCTAAAGTTATTTTTATTGCTACAGCTAATTATTATGAAAATATTCCAGCTCCATTATTAGATAGAGTTGAAATTATTCAATTAAGCTCATACACTTTAACTGAAAAAATCAATATTGCTAAAACTCATTTAATTCCAAAAGTTATTTTACAATCATATTTAGACAAAGAATTTTTCCAAATTGATGATGAAACTATTGCTTATATTATTAAACACTATACAAAAGAAGCAGGAGTTAGAGGGTTAAAACGTATTTTTGATAAGATTGCTAGAAAAATAGTTTTAAAAACTATGGAAGATAGCTCTATTAAACAATTTGTGATTACTCAAGAAAATATTGAAGAACTTTTAGGAACTGAAACATTTAAAGATGAACTAGAAGAAGATATCGATATTCCAGGAATTGTTAATGGACTAGCTTTTACTTCTGTTGGAGGAAGCACCTTACAAATAGAAGTTAATACTTTTAAAGGTAAACCTGAAATTAAACTTACAGGTTCGTTAAAAGAAGTTATGCAAGAATCTGCTCAAATTGCTTTATCTTATGTTAGATCTAATGCTGAAAAATTTGGAATTAGTGATTTTGATTTTGAGAAAAATACTATTCATATTCACGTTCCTGAAGGTGCAGTACCAAAAGATGGACCTAGTGCTGGTGTTACATTTACAACAGCTTTAATTTCAGCTTTAAGTCAAAGAGTTGTATCGCATAAAATTGGTATGACTGGAGAAATTACTCTTAGAGGTAAAGTTTTAGAAATTGGTGGATTAAAAGAAAAATCATTTGCAGCAAGTCAAAAAGGGATTGAATATGTCTTTATTCCAGAAGGTAATATTAAAAACTTAAAAGACATTCCAAATGAAATCAAATCAACTATCAAATATATTCCAGTTAAATGTTATGATGAAATATATGATGTTATTTTTGAACAAAAAGAACCAAAAACAATAATTGAATTTAAAGAAAATTAATGTCAAAACACTTTACACAACGTTCATTTACTTTCTTTACAATTAACTTTATAGTTGGTTTAGGATTTTTAACCACTATTTCTACAGTTGCTGGATTTGGATTATGAGGTTATTTAATTATTCTAATTGCAGGAATGGCTGTATTTGGGGTATCCTTAGTATTCTCAAGATTAAGCAACGCTTTTAAAGAGCACTATGGTGGATCTTATGCTTTTGCTAAGCACTTTAATGAAAGCTATGGTCAATCAAAAAAAACAAAATTCTTTGCTTTTTTTGTAGGATGAAATCAATTTATTCAAAATCCAATTATTTCATCAGTTTCACCATTGTTTTTAGCTAATGTAATTACAGGTTTATTAGATCCAAATCAGCCTAATTACACCTTATTTTTATGAATAACAAGAGTTGGAGCTTTAATCTTTTTTATTGTTTTAATATTGCTTTCAACTATAGGTTTAAAAGTTAATAAACGAATTATTTGATCTGTTTCAACTATTAAATGATTTGTTTTATTAATTGGGATCTTCATTTTACTTTATGAAGTAACTACCCATCAACAATATGATCAAAATATAATGAATCATAAAAAGATTGATGCACAGCTATTATTTGCTAATAGTTTATTGTTTATTTATGCTTTTGGTGGGACTGAAGATGTTGCTGCTATGGTTAAAGATGTTAAATTTAAAAACTTTAGAAAGATTTTATTTGTTTCATTCTTTAGTGTTTTAGGTTTTTATCTTATAGTGTTTAGTTTGCTTTTAGGGTTAGATATTAAACTAATCCAAGATAAAGGATTGGTTTATGTTTACAAAACTCTAGGAGCAGTAGTTGGTACAGTATTATTCCTTTTTGGATTTATTTCAAATGAAATAAGTTCCAAAATTACAATTAGTGTAGCTACTGCTAGAAAGCTTGCACCATTAGCTAAAGATGGTCATATTTTTGCTATTTTAGCTAAAAAAAGTAAAAATGGTGAATTTAAAAATGCTATATGATTTACTTCAATTGCTACTTTAGTTACTATGATAGTTTTTTGAACTATTCCATTAGTGATTTATTCTAATCCTAGTGAGCAAAATAATTTCTTTGATACAGTAATTATTTCTTCAGGAGTAGCTTTATTAATTGAAGATTTATTAACTTTATATGTAGCTTTTGCTTTAGAAAAGAAAAAAGTTATTACTAAAATACCATTATGAGAGAAGATATATTATATTTTTGTAATGGGTT
Source organism: Mycoplasma sp. NEAQ87857 (assembly GCF_009792315.1). Lineage (NCBI taxonomy): Bacteria > Bacillati > Mycoplasmatota > Mollicutes > Mycoplasmatales > Mycoplasmataceae > Mycoplasma > Mycoplasma sp. NEAQ87857. The sequence goes on from NZ_CP045542.1 coordinate 763,424, forward strand.
TAATTATATTTTTATTAATATCTTTCTTATTCCCGATTATTTGAAAACCAATTTATCCAAATATTCAATTTGATCCTAAACAATGAGTTGTTTTAGGATCATACTTAGTATTTATTTTAATAGGAATAATTATTTATTTTGCTAATAATAAAATCAAAAATAAAGAACAATATATTAAAAATAATTAAAACTTAATCATTAAAACAGCAATATTTATTGCTGTTTTAATTTATTTTAAAGCAACAAAAAAATACAGACCTTTTAGGTCTGTATTTTAAATTTTATTTAAGTCCTTCTTTAGCTAAAATTTCTTGTTGTAATGATGTTAATCATCTTACTTTTTGGTTAAAGACAAATCTATTATTTGTTGGATTATGTTGATCTACTTCTTTAATAGCGTTTAATACTGCCATAGCATTTGCATTATCTGCTAATTGTGCTTGAGTTAATAAATTATCAAAGTCTTTAGTTCCATTAGCTCAATCATTTAATCTAAATAATGTTTGAAGTGCAAAGTTTCATGAATAACCAATTTTTGCATATCAAGATTTAAATGATTCTAAATCTTTAGTTAAAACACTAAAATCAATTGATTGATCATTTTGACTAAAGAAATTTAATAAAGTATCATAAGCATTAGCTAATAATACTCTTGATTGACCTTGAGGTGCTGCGGTTACTATATTACTTAATAAAGTTAGTTGGTTTAATAATTTAGTTTTAGCTTCATTTGATGAATTAGCTGATTTTAATTCATTAACCAACATTGTTCCTTTACCTTCAGGTGCAAATAATTCACTTAATTTAGCTATCATATCTTTAACATAAGGTGTGTAGTTAGCTAATAATTCTTTAACTGCATTACCTCTAGGAGTCATATTTGATTTAATATTAATATTATTAAATCAATCTTGTTGTTCTTTTAATGAAATTTTACCTTCAGCAATTTTAGCTGCATTAATAGCTCCATCAAATAATGTAACCATTCTTTGAGTTAATACTGAAATTGCAATTAAAGCAACCTTAGTAAATTCACTAGCACTTTCAATTTTTGCTAAGCTAGTAGAGAAATTACCACTAGGAAGTTTTTTGCTATTATCCTCTGGAAATGCTGGATTAACAACTTCTTGAGTTTGAGATTCTAAAAATCTAGCTAAATCATTAACACTTGCTCCTGCAGGTACTCAATTATCTCCTTGATATAATGGAGTATTTTGCATATTTTTGATTAAGTTAACTAATGGTGTTACATCGCTAAGATTATCTAAATAATTGCTTGAATAAGTTCCTTCTACTCCTAATGCTGTTGCAGCTTCTACTACTGTGTCCATAATTTTTTTAGCTTTTTCTAAGAACATAGCTTTTTTATTTGAATATTCTTCAGAACTTGCTAAACCATTGCTTACAAAGTATTCAACACCTTTTGGATCATTTTTGAATAATCCAACAGTTTTAGCAACTGCAGCCATCCATTGAGTTTTAAATTTTTCTACTGCTTGAGTTTTAGTTGAATCACTTCCTGCTAATTTAGTATATCTTTTAGCAAATAAACCATCATTTAAAGCATAAGTTCCTCTAACAATTAATCTAAAAGGCCCCATTAAGGTTCCTAAGTTATTTGCTGCACGTTTTTTAACTGCTAAATCAGTTTGTGTTGCTTGATATTGATCCATTTTTGGATTATTTGTTGTAGCATTACAAGCTACCATTGATGCTACAAGTGAAGTTGAAATTCCGCCAGTAGCAAATAAAAGCATTTTGTTTAATTTCATATTTTTTCCTTTATATATTTGTTTATTTTATTTGTTTTGAATTTTGAGTTAATAATTATTTGCAAAATTGCAAATTTCATTCCATCTTTTATTTAATCATTATAATTCTCCTTTTTTTCCTACTTAATAATTATATTATATTTATATAAAACTCTAGAGTAATATGATAGTTATTTTGTGGAAAAAGTGTGATATAAAGCTATTTTTTTAGCAAAAATAAAACTTTTAGAAAACCCAGAATTTGGTACAATTACACAAAAGTTATTTTTAATAGTCTATAAATGCTAGTATAATAATAAAACTATGAAACAAACTAACAAAAGTTCTTTTTCATGAGAAGTAAAAAAAGAGGTTTTAAACAATTTAAAAAACAAAGATGACATCATCGCTTTTATTAATGGATTAATTTATGCTAACGCTGTAGAATATCCAACTTTTTATGAACTTAAAATCAAAAATAGTTTTATTTTAGAAAAAATATTAATTCGAATGGAAAAATCTAATATTCCATTTTTCACTCAAAAAAAATGGAAAACTAAATTTTTAATTGATAAAAAAGATTTTAAAGTTAAAAATGAAATTGTTTTTAAAGATCGTTTAACTTTCTTTTTTGCTGGAGTTTTTTGTGGTAGTGGTAATATCTCTGTTCATGATACAACTTCTTACCATTTAGAAATAAGTTCGCATGATTATAATAAAATAATGAAAATAATGGATAAGTTAAATTATTATGAATTTAACTTTATGTACCTTAGTCGTAAAAATAAACATATCTTATATATTAAAAAACTTGATAAACTATTAGATTTTCTTTCTGCTATAGGAGCTAAAAAATCATGATTTAAATTGCAAAATTTAAAAATTAAACGTGATTTTGAAAATGTTTCAAATCGAATCAATAATATTGATTTTAGTAATTTACAAAAAATTGCTAAAAGCTCAATCAAACATAATCAAAATATAGATTATGTTTTTGAACATAATCTGTTAGATTTATTTAATGAAAATCAATTAGTTTTTTTAAGAATTAAAAGCGAAAAAAAATGAGCTTCGTTGAATGAAATTTGTTTAATCTTAGAACAAGAACATAATATTTTTGTTTCAAAAAGTGGTTTAAATCATTGATTAAGAAAACTAAATCAAATTGTAGAAAACCATAAAAAAGAGCAAAATTAACTGAATGATACACCAAATAACGTTGTTTAAAAAAATAAAAGCAAAAATACCCAAAAAAGTGTTTTCGCTTTTATTTTTTTACTCTATAATTTAAAAGCAACTATAACGATGATCTATAAGGTTGCTAAAACACCATGTGTTGTTGAGGATGTTTTAGGTTTTTATAGGGAGTTATGTTCGTATAATAGAACAAAGGAGACAACAAACTTATGAATAAAATGAACATCAAAGTTAAAGGATTTGATCATGCTTTAGTAGATGAAGCAGCTAAAAAAATCTTTTTAGCTGCTAAATCAGCAAACGCTAAAGTATCAGGACCTATTCCTTTACCTACAATTAGAGATGAAGTAACTATTCTAAGATCAGTTCACGTTAACAAAAAAAGTCGTGAACAATTTGAAAGCAGAACACACCAAAGATTAGTTGTAATTACCAATCCATCTGCTGAAATCAAAGATAAAATTCAAAGACTTGAATTGCCATTTGGTGTGGACATTCAAGTTAAAATTAAAAAATAGTATTTATATAATACCAAGGAGTTAATATGAAAGGAATCTTAGGACGTAAAGTTGGTATGACTCAAGTTTATGGTGAAAGCGGTGAAAGAATCGCTGTTACTGTAATAGAAGTACAACCAAATGTTGTATCTAAGGTTTTAACAAGCGACAAAAATGGTTATGTTGCTACACAACTTGCAGTTTTTGATAAAAAAGCAAGTCGTTCAAACAAACCAGAAGCTGGTCACTTTGCTAAAGCTAATACAACACCTAAGCGCTACGTAAAAGAAATTCGTAATATGTCAGGTTATGAATTAGGGCAAGAAATTAAAGCTGACATTTTTGCATCAGGAGAACTTGTTGATGTTACAGGAACATCAAAAGGAAAAGGTTTTGCTGGAACAATTAAAAGACACAATCAACACATTGGTCCTAAATCTCACGGTGGAGGGGGAGGTTCTCAACCTGTTCGTCAAACCGGATCATTAGGGGATATTTCAGGAAACAAAGTTGTTAAAGGTATGACAATGCCTGGACACTTAGGACATGTGAAAACAACAGTTCAAAACCTTGAAGTTGTTAAAGTTGATGTAGAAAACAATCTTATTCTTATTAAAGGTTCAATTCCAGGACCTAAAAAATCTTTTGTAACAGTTAAAGAAGCTGTTAAAGGACTTCCAAATCGTGAAGCAGTTAAATTAGTTGACGTACAAGAAGTAGTTTTAATGAATGAATTAGTTGAAAAAGCTAAAAAATTCAATATTGAAGTTAAAGTAGGGATGCACTCAAGTGAACTTAAAGCTTTAATCGAAGAAGCTGAAGCAAATGAAGAAGGGAATAAATAGTCATGGCTCAAACAAATGATAAAAAAGTAAATGTTGTTAGTGCTAAAGTTGCTAATAAAGTAGAATTTTCTGCAGATCTACCTAAAGAACTTTTTGCTAGCGAAAAAATTTACCAACAAGCTATTTTTGACACTATTCTTTCAGAAAGAGCTTCAAGAAGACAAGGTACTCACCAAGTTAAAAACCGTGCTGAAGTAAGCGGTAGTGGTAAAAAACCTTGAAGACAAAAAGGTACAGGACGTGCAAGAACTAGCTCACTTAGAACACCAGTATTCGTTGGTGGTGGTAGAGCATTTGGACCTCAATCAGAAAGAAACTACTCATTAAAAGTTAACAAAAAAGTTAAATATGCAGCTTTTGTTTCAGCATTAACAATGTTAGCTGAAGATAAAGCAGTAGCAGTAAATGACTTAACTCTTTCAGAAATTTCAACTAAAAAACTTGTTGCATTATTAACTGAATTAAAAGTTAATGAATTAAAACGTGTATTAGTAGTTACAGAAGACTTAAATGTATTTAAGTCAGCTAGAAACTTACAAAACGTTGCAACAGTTAAAGCTAACTCATTAAGTGTTGAACAATTAGTTGGAGCTGATGTAATGATCATCTCAAACGAAAGTTTAAAATTATTAGAAGGGAGAATTAAATAATGGAATTAACAAATGTTATTAAATCTCCAGTTTTAACTGAAAAATCAAACATCTTAAAAGAACAAAATCAAGTTTTTGTTTTCAAAGTAGATTTTCACGCTAACAAATTCCAAATTAAAGAAGCTGTTGAAACTATTTTCCAAGTTAAAGTAGCTAAAGTTAATGTAATTAAGGTTGATAAAAAACCTAAGAATGTAGGGCGTTTCCATGGATTTACCAACCGTTACAAAAAAGCTATGGTGTGATTAAAAGAAGGTCAAAACCTTAACTACTTACCAGAAGATGAAGAATCAAATGATGAATTAAAAGCACAAGAAGTTAAAGTTGAAAAAGAAGCTAAAGCAGCTAAAGCTGCAGAAGTTGAAAAAAGAGTAGCACAAAAATTAGCTGCTAAAAAACAAACAGCTACTAAAGTAGCAAAAACTACCAAAGCACAAACTGCTCCAAAACGTAAAGTTGGTGGAGAATAATAAGAACTCCGATGAACTTTCGTTGTTAAAATACACTAAAATACACTATACACTATTTATAAATTATGAAATTAGCGGAACATAGGTTGCTTAAAAGACAGATCCGCAACTATTTTTAAGCAAAGGAGAAAAGACAAATGGCAATTAAACATTATAAGCCAACTACAAATGGTCGTAGAAACATGTCTTCTCTTGATTACAGACACAACTTATCAGGTCATGCACCTACAAAATCACTTTTAGTGAATTTAAAAAATCACGCAGGTCGTAATAACCAAGGTAAGATTACAGTTAGACATCACGGGGGACGTGTAAAAAGATTCTACAGACTAGTAGACTTTAAACGTAATAAAGATAATATCCCTGCACTTGTTAAAACAATTGAATATGATCCAAACAGATCAGCAAATATTTGTTTATTAGCTTATGCAGACGGAGAAAAAAGATACATTTTAGCTCCAAAAGGTATTAAATTAGGTCAAACAGTTGTTTCAGGAACAAATGTTGACATTATTGTGGGTAATGCATTACCACTTTCAAATATTCCAGAAGGAACATTTGTACATAATATTGAAATGCAACCAGGAGGTGGAGGTATTATTGCACGTAGTGCTGGTACATCTGCACAAATTCTTGGGAAAGACGATGACGGTAAATACGTTGTTTTAAGACTTAAATCAGGTGAAACACGTAGAATTTTAGCTCGTTGTCGTGCAACAATTGGTATTGTTGGAAACGAAGAACATTTACTTGTTAATGTTGGAAAAGCTGGAATTAACAGACATAAAGGTATTAGACCTACAGTTAGAGGTTCTGTAATGAACCCAGTAGACCACCCACATGGTGGAGGGGAAGGGAAACAACCTGTTGGTAGAAAAGCTCCTCTTACTCCATGAGGTAAAAAAGCTCTTGGTGTTAAAACAAGAAAAACTAAGAAATCTTCAAATAAACTTATTATCAGAAGAAGAAAGGATGCTAAATAATGGCACGTAGTCTTAAAAAAGGTCCATTCGCTGATGATCATTTACTTAAAAAAGTAGATGCTATTATCGAAGGTAAAAAACCTAAAAAACCAATCAAAACTTGATCAAGACGTTCAACAATCTTCCCAAGTTTTGTTGGATTAACATTTGCAGTACACAACGGAAAACAATTCATCGAAGTTTATGTAACAGATGATATGGTTGGACACAAATTAGGAGAATTTGCACCTACAAGAACATTCTCAGGTCATGGTGCAGATAAAGGTAAGAAGAAATAATGGCAAATCAAGCAAAAGCAAGCGTTAAATTACAAAGAGTTAGCGTTAAAAAAGCTAAACTTGTAGCTAACTTATTCAGATCAAAAGATGTTGTTGTGGCATTGGGTATCTTACACAATACATCTAAAAAATCTGCTCCTATTTTTATCAAATTATTAAATTCTGCAATTGCAAATGCTACAAATAATCACGGAATGGAAGCATCAAAATTATTTGTTAAAGAAGTTTATGTAAATGAAGGTCCAACTCTTAAAAGATTCCAACCAAGAAGCCAAGGTAGAGCATATTCTATCTTAAAACGTACATCAAATTTATCAATTGTTTTAGAGGAGAGAAATTAATATGGGACAAAAAGTTAATCCTAATGGATTCCGTTATGGAGTTACAAAAGCACACAATTCTCAATGATTCGCTGAAAAAGCTAACTTTGGATCATATTTAGTTGAAGATGCTAAAATTTATAAATTCTTTGATAAATTAGTACGTCAATATCAATTAGGTCAAGTACAAGTTAAAAGAAACAGAAACAACAAAGTAACAGTTGTTTTACATACAGCTAAACCTGCTGCTTTATTAGGGCAAGAAGGTAAAAACATTCAAGAATTAACAGTAAAATTACAAAAATACTTAAAAAACAGATCACTACAATTAAACTTACAAGTAGTTGAACTTAAAAACCCTGATTTAAATGCAAGATTACTTGCAGAAATGATTGCAACAAAATTAGAAAACCGTGAAAGCTTCCGTTCAGCTCAAAAAATAGCTATTAGAAGTGCAATGCGTAATGGAGCTAAAGGTATTAAAACCGCAGTTTCAGGACGTTTAAACGGTGTTGATATGGCTAGAACAGAAGGATATTCTGAAGGAGAAATGAAACTTCATACACTTAGACAAAATGTTGATTATGCAACAGCAACAGCTAGAACAACATATGGTGCTATTGGAGTTAAAGTTTGAGTATCATTAGGTGAAATTTTGGAAGGAGATAAACATGCTTCAACCAAAAAGAACTAAATACAGAAAACCATTTTTAGTAAAACACGACAAACGTAAAGCAACAAAAGGAAACAAAGTTTCTTTTGGAGAATTTGGACTTCAAGCTGTTACTTCTGCTTGAGTAACATCAAGACAAATTGAATCAGCTCGTATTGCTGCTACACGTAGAATGGGACGTGAAGGACAAGTTATTATCCGTATCTTCCCACACTTTGCTAAAACAAGTAAACCTATTGGGGTTCGTATGGGATCTGGAAAAGGTACACCTGAATTATGATACACAGCAGTTAAAGTTAACACAATGATGTTTGAAGTTTCAGGAGTTTCTGAAGAAATCGCTCGTGATGCTTTACGTCTTGCTGGACACAAATTACCTGTTAAATGAAGAATTGTTAAAAAAGAAGAAGGAGATAAATAATGCTTTATAAAGATTTACAAAAGAAATCAGTTGAAGAACTTACACAATTAGTTGCTGATTTAAAAGCTGAATTATTTACTTTAAGATATAGAAACGTAACAGGTGATTTAAAAGAAACACACAAAATTTCAGTTATTAGAAAAGATATTGCTAAAGCTCTTACAGCTTTAAATGAAAAAGAGGTTAAATAGTTATGGAAAGAAACACAAGAAAAACATTAGTTGGTACAGTTGTTTCAGCAGGAAAAAGTGCTAAAACAATTATCGTTGCTGTTGACACATACAAAAAACACCCATTATACTCAAAACGTTTCAAATCAACTAAACGTTTTGCAGTTCATGATGAAAACCAAGAAGCAAAACTTAATGACATCGTTGTTATTATGGAAACAAGACCACTTTCAAAAACCAAACGTTTTAGATTAGTTTCAATTAAAGAAACTGCAGTTGAAGGAGCTAATTAATGCTTTTAGAATTATCAAGAGCAAACGTTGCAGATAACTCAGGTGCAAAAGAAATCGGAGTTATCCGTATTTTAGGTGGTTCAAAGAAAAAGATTGCAAAAATTGGTGATGTAATTGTATGTTCAGTTAAAAAAGCAATGCCAAACGGTATGGTTAAAGAAGGTCAAGTAGTTAAAGCGGTTGTTGTTCGTTCACGTTATGGTATCGCACGTGATAATGGATCATACATTCGTTTTGATGATAATGCAGTAGTAATACTTAAAGAAGATGGAACACCTCGTGGAACACGTGTTTTTGGGCCAGTTGCACGTGAAATTCGTGAGAAATATCCAAAGATCGTTTCTTTAGCACCAGAGGTATTATAATAAGGAGTTATGATGAAAATTAAATTCAAGAAAAATGATGAAGTTATTGTAATAGCTGGAAAAGAAAAAGGAAAAATCGGAAGAATCGAAAAAGTATTACACAAAGAAAACAGAGTTATCGTTAAAGACCTTAATATCGTTGTTAAACATAACAAACCTACTCAACAAAATCAAGATGGATCTAAAACTGAAATCGAAGCTCCAATTCACGCTTCAAACGTAGCATATTTAGTTAAAAAAGCTGCTAAAAACTCTCCAGCTGAATTTTCAAAACTTGGGTACATGAACAAAGATGGAAAAAAAGTGAGAGTTGTAAGAAAGACTAAGAAGGAAATTTAATTATGTTAAAACAAACTTATAAAGAAAAAGTTGTACCTGCTTTATTAGAAAAATTCAACTACTCATCTATCATGGAAGTTCCAAGAATTGAAAAAATCGTGTTAAACATGACTGCTGGAAAAGAAGTTTCAAACTCAAAAGCTATTGAAGAAGTTTTAAACGAACTTACTTTAATCTCATCTCAAAAACCATTTCAAACTAAAGCTAAAAAATCAAACGCTTCATGAAAACTTCGTGAAGGAATGCCTATGGGAGGGAAAGTTACTCTTCGTAGAGATAGAATGTGAGACTTTTTAGAAAAATTAATTAACGTTGCAATGCCACGTATTAGAGATTTCCGTGGTGCAAATCCTAAAGCATTTGATGGAAGAGGAAATTTCGCTTTAGGTATTAAAGAAGAAATTATCTTCCCAGAAATCGAATTTGACAAAATTCGTCGTATTAAAGGACTTGACGTTCTTATTGTAACATCAGCAAAAACTAACAAAGAAGCTAAAACTCTTTTAGAATTATTAGGTGTACCATTTGAAAAAAAAGGAGCTAAATAATGGCTAGAAAAGCATTAATCGAAAAAGCAAAACGTCACCCTAAATTCTCAACACGTGCTTACACACGTTGTGAATTATGTGGACGTCCTCATGCTGTTTTAAGAAAATATAAAGTATGTCGTATCTGTTTTAGAAACCTTGCACATGAAGGTAAAATTCCAGGTATGAAGAAAGCGAGTTGATAATTATGTTTATTACAGATCCAATTTCAGATTTAATCGTTCGTATTAAAAATGCTAACATCAGAAAGCATAAAACTGTATCAATTCCTTATTCAGTTAAAAAAGAAGCTATTGTTAAGTTAATTTTAGAAGAAGGGTACATTAGTTCATACGCTGTTGAAGGTGAAGGAACTAAAAAAGCTATTGTTGTTACATTAAAATACAAAAAAGGTCAAGCTGCTATTGTTGGAATTAAAAGAGTTTCAAAACCTGGACTTAGAGTTTATGTTAAGTCAGAAGAAATTCCTTCAGTTCTATCAGGATACGGAACAGTTATTATTTCTACATCAAAAGGTCTTATGACTGGAAAAGAAGCTAGAAAGGAAAATGTTGGTGGTGAAATCATCGCTTACATTTGATAGGTAAAAGTATGTCTCGTGTTGGAAATAGAATATTAACAATTCCTGCAGGAACTACTGTTACTGTAGAAGGTACTAAAGTTACTGTTAAAGGTAAATTAGGTACATTAGAAAGAGAATTTAGCTCTTTAATCACAATTAATGTAGAAGATAACTTAGTAAAAACACTTCGTGCAAACGAAGCAAAACACACAAAACAATTACACGGAACCACAAATGCACACATTTCAAACATGATTGAAGGTGTTACAAATGGGTTCAAAAAAGATTTAGAAATTAAAGGGGTTGGGTACAAAGCTGTATTAAAAGGTAACCAATTAGAAATTTCTGCTGGTTATTCACACCCTGTTGTTTTAGATATTCCAGAAGATGTAAAAGTTACAATTGGTAAACCAACTGAAGTATCAGTTAGCGGAATTAACAAACAAAGCGTAGGGCACTTTGCTGCTGTAGTTCGTGGTGTAAGAAAACCTAATGTTTATTCAGGAAAAGGTATTTCTTACAAAGGTGAACAAATTAGACGTAAGGAAGGAAAAACAGCTTCTAAATAATGAAGTTGTAAGGAAAAAATTATGGCAAAATTATCAAGAAATCAAGCTAGAAAAGTTAAACACGTTCGTTTACGTCAACACTTATCTGGAACAAGCACAAAACCACGTTTAAATGTATATAAATCACACCAAAACTTTTATGCTCAACTTATTGATGATACTAAAGGTATTACATTAGCAAGTGTTTCTACACTTAAAGATTCTACTTATGGTGGAAATGTAGCTGCTGCTAAAGAATTAGGTTTATTAATGGGTGATGCTATTAATAAATTAGGTATTAAAGAAGTTGTTTTCGATCGTTCAGGATACATTTTCCATGGACGTGTTAAAGCATTTGCTGAATCTGTAAGAGAAAAAGGAGTTAAATTCTAGTATGGAAAACCAAAAAAACATTAAAGCAACAGAACAAGCTGGAACAAAAGAAGTTTCTGCTAAAAGAGTTGCTTCAAAACCAAACAAAGATAACCAAAAACCAGAAAGACGTTTTGCAAACAGAAGACCAAGAAGACAAAGACAAGAATCAGAATTTACTGAAAAAGTAGTTGATATTGCTAGAGTTACTAAAGTTGTTAAAGGTGGAAGAAGATTTAGTTTTTCAGCCTTTGTTGTAGTAGGAAACAAAAAAGGTCAAGTTGGATATGGACACGGTAAGGCTAACGAAGTTCCAGATGCAATTAAAAAAGCTATCAAAGACGCTCAAAACAATTTAGTAACAGTACCAGTTGTTAATGGTACAGTACCACATGAAACTAAAGCTAAATTCTTAGCTTCTAGAGTTATGTTAAAACCAGCTCCAAAAGGAAAAGGACTTATTGCTTCAGGAACAGTACGTGCTGTAGTTGAGTTAGCAGGTTACACCGACATTGTTACAAAAACTTATGGATCACGTTCAAAAGCCAACACCGTAAAAGCTACTGTTGAAGCTCTTAAAACTTTAAGAACTGTAGAACAAATTGCAGATATTAGAGATAAAAAAGTAAAGGACTTTGAATAATATGGCAAGAATTAGATTAAACGAATTATCTTACACAGAAGGTTCAAGACCAGAAAAACACCGTAAAGGTCGTGGACACGCTGCTGGTAAAGGTAAACAAGCTGGTAAAGGTCAATCAGGTCAAAACAAACGTAAAGGTCATAGATTAGGATTCGAAGGGGGTCAAACTCCATGATTCCGTCGTATTGGAAAACGTGGATTTAAAAACGTAAATCACGTTGAATACCAAGTGGTTAACTTAGTTCAATTAGAAAATAACTATCAAGCAAATGAAGAAGTAACAATCGAATCACTTTTTGCTAAAGGATTAGTAAAAAGAACAATGCCTATTAAACTTTTAGCTAATGGTACATTATCAAAAGCTCTTACAATTAAAGTGCACAAAGTAAGTGCTGCTGCTAAAGAAGCTGTAGAAGCTGCTGGCGGAAAAGTTGAAGAATTATAATTAAAACAACAAAATCTTAAATCATTAAGCTAGGGAATTTCCCTAGTTTTTTATTTTGCTATTTTATTAAATGTGATAAAATATATTTACTAAACAACCTAAGATGTTTAGTAAATAATAATATCTAAAAATATTAAAAAATATTTTGTAAAAAATAATTTTAATATATAATATTAAAGCAACCAAAAACGGGGGGATAGCAAAGCGGCCAAATGCGGGTGGCTGTAACCCACTTTCTTAGGATTCGGGGGTTCGAATCCCTCTCCCCCCACCATTATTGTCCCATAGCCAAGCGGTAAGGCATCGGGTTTTGGTTCCGACATGCGTTAGTTCGAATCTAACTGGGACAGCCATATCACCATACGGTGATTTTTTTTATTTCTTTATCAAAAAGTTAGTTTTTTGTTGTAAAATACCTTTAATATGAAAAATGAATTAGAAAAGATTACCCCATTAGAAAAAGATTTTGCAAGATGATATACAGATGTTGTTAAAAACGGAAACTTAATATCTTATGGTCCTGCAAAGGGAACAATTATTTTTAAACCTAATTCATATGGTATATGAGAACTTATTCAATTCAATTTAAATAAAGTTTTTAGAGCTAAAGGTATTCAAAATGTTTATTTACCATTATTAATTCCTGAGCATTTATTCGAAAAAGAAAAAGATCATGTTCAAGGATTTAATCCAGAGCTTGCTACAGTTACCAAAGTTGGTGATAGAGACTTAAACGAAAAGCTTTATATTCGTCCTACATCAGAAGTTTTATTCGCAGATTTTTTTAAAAAATCAATTGTATCATATAATGATTTACCACTAGTTTATAATCAATGAGCTAATGTTTTAAGATGAGAAAAAACTACTAATCCTTTTTTAAGAACTAGAGAGTTTTTATGACAAGAAGGACATACATGTCATTCAACAGCAATCGAAGCTAGAAAACTAACCATCTCAATGATTAACACTTATGCTAAATTCTTAAAAAAATATTTAGCTATACCTGTTATAGTTGGTAAAAAAACTCCACATGAAAAATTTGCTGGTGCTTGTTCAACTTATACTGTTGAAGCGATGATGAAAGATGGTAAAGCACTTCAAGCTGGTACTAGTCATTATTTAGCACAAAACTTTTCAAAACCATATGAAATTACATTTAAAAATAAGAATAATGAATTAGAACATGTGTATCAAACTTCATGAGGTGTAACTACTAGATTAATAGGTGCGATAATTATGACCCACGGTGACAATCGTGGTATTATTATCCCTCCTAAAGTAGCTCCAACTCAAATTGACGTTCTTGAGTTATTTAGCAAAAAATCTCCAAAAGTATCAGAAGTTGCTAAAAAACTTTATGCTGATTTATCTAGAGTATACCGTGTTAATTTAGATAACAGCGATAAAAACCCTGGATTTAAAGCTGCAAATAGTGAAATTCAAGGTGTTCCACTAAGAATCGAAGTTGGTCCTAGAGACTTAGAAAAAAATGAAGTAACTATTGTGCGTAGAGATACTTTAGAAAAAATCAATGTTAACCTTAAAGATGTTAAAACTACTGTTAAATTCTTACTTGAAGATATTCATCAAAATCTTTATAATCGTGCTAAACAAAACTTAGATGATAACACAGTTTATGCTAATAGTTATGATGAATTTGTTGAACTTATTAAACAAAATAAATTTGTAATTGCTCCATTTTGTTGTTTAAGTGAAGCTGAAGAAAAGATTAAACAAGAAACCGGTGCAACTACAAGATGTATCCCTAGAACAATGACGAAACCTGCTAAAAATGTGGAATGTATTTTCACAAATTGTAAGAAAAAAACCAATAGATATGTTATATTTGCAAAAGCATATTAAAATACTAAATATTTATAATATTTAGTATTTTTTTATTTAATTTTCAAGCTTTTTATCAACTGAAATTACTCTAAAAACTCCAAAAAAGTTTTTTTCCGATTTTAGTACTTATTTTGCTATTTTGCTGATATTTTTTTATAGTTGATATAGGAGGTTGAAGGAATATATATGAATTATGAATTAGACAATGATTTAACAAATGATAATGAAACCCTCTTAGAAAAGCAACTTTATGTACAGCAATGTAAAGTGATAGATGAAATTTTTAAAACTCATGATTTTTATGTCTTGTTGTTAAAAGAAAAATTATTACGTTTAAAATTTATGATGAAAAACAAGCATGATCAAATCGATCTCAAACAAAAACAAGAATTATTAGAAGAAAAAATCAAAGGTAAAGGAACCTTAATTGAAATAGTTTTAAAATTAATGCATCCACATACTGCTTGATTAATTGAAAAATGTTATTTAGATCCTGAAACCAAATTTGATGGGAGATGGTATTTAGAACATTTTTCAAAAACTACTTTTTATAAAAGAAAAAAAGAAGCAGTGCAAGAATTTGTAGGTTATTACTTTAACCATGTTTTATAACTATGGAATTAATAATTCTTATTCATGATCTAATAAAAACAATATTGTAATACATAATAATCAAATTAAAGCTACTACTAAGGTCAATAGCAAACCATATTTATTAGACTTTTATAATGAAAAAAAATTTAATGTCCAATTTGGTATGACTAAAATCTTTAAAGAAGAAAATAATACTTTTTTAAATTTTAAAATCAATGCTACTGATATCTTTTTTAAGCACATTCTAATTAAAGTTAATAATAAGATTTTAGTTGATGAATACACAGATAAAACTCAAATTGAAGTTGATCTAAATAAAACTGCTATTGATTTTAAGAAATTGCAATCAATTGAACTTTTAATTTATAAAGATCAAAATCCAAATAATGAACCAATTGTTAGTTATTTAGTAAAGTTATCAAAATTTGAAACAGTAAAATTTAGCTTATTTAATTCATTTAGAATTAATACAATAACTGTTCCCCACACAACACACATCCATTTTACCCATAAATCTAAAGCAGTTATTTATCATTTTTTTACCCGCTATGTATTTACTTGAAATTTATTAAATAAGAAACTTAATGTTGATGACATTTTACAAGTTCGAATTTATAACTTAAAAAAATATACTAAAATCACACCTAATGAAGTAGAAGTCATTGATTATCCAGGATTGATGGTTAAATATTTTGAATTTCCACCTTTAATTAAAACTCAAATTCTACCATTAAAACCCTTAAATACTGATTTACTAGCTGCTAGTGAAGATAATCTTAAAAATAAAACAATTAATATCAAACTAGATGTTTATAGCTCAATAGCTAATGACAAAAAGAGTCTAGATATTAATCAAACTATTAAATCTCAAAGAGGATTAATCATCCCTAGTTTATTTCAAGGAGATTTGGTACAAAAGGTTACTTTAGAAAATGTATTATTTAAAGGTACTATTGCATATACTTATTCATTTAATCAAAATAAACCTAAAATTAAATCTAATTTACACTATATCCAAATTAATGAAATACAGCTTAAACCTCCTAAATATCGATTTAAATTAGATTTAACTAAGTTATTAGAATTATTAAGTATTGATACTTGAAATTGAAATATGTTTGTTAATTACAAAAAAGATGAAGAAAAGGAAATATAAAATTTTTATTTTAATTAGCTTGGTATTGATTGTTTCTGCAAGTGGGTATTATGCTTATAGATATTTTGCTAAAAAGCAAACTAATACTAAACCCATAGTCAAACAACCAAAACCACCAATTACCATTAAAAGCAAATTTCCAAAACTAGAAAGCAATTATTTTAACTCCTTTATCAAAACAAATAATTTTAATACTAATTACATTGATGATGAAATAGCATTAGCAATTGTGCAAGATATAGCAACCAGAATTAATGCCGCTAATGGTAGCTTATATTTTGATTATAAAATCATTAACAAACAAGAAATTCACATTTTTTTCAAATGACAGTACAATGATGAAATTGAAGAAAAACAATATCAAGTTTTATTAAAATCATAAGTTCTTAAATAAAAAATAAAAAAATAAATTTTTCCAATATTTAGATATAATAAGCAAGCAACTATAAAACATAAATTTTATTCTTGGGTTAACCAAGGTTATCACTAGGAATAAAACATAATATGAAATAAAGGAGATATTATGGTTTCAAAAAATAGAAAAGCTGAATTAATCAAACAATTTGGTAAAAATGAAAAAGATACAGGAAATGCTGTTGTTCAAATCGCAATCTTAACAGAACACATTGAATCTTTAAAAGAACACTTCAAAAATAATCCAAAAGATAATCACTCACGTAGAGGATTTTTAGCTAAAATTTCTCAACGTAAAGTTCTTTTAAAACACTTAAAAGAATCTGATTTTAACGCATACAGCCAATGTATTGAAGCATTAAACATTCGTAAATAATATAAAGTCGCCTAGCGACTTTTCTTTTTTTTGTCCTTTTTTAGTTCATAAGAACAAATTTCTTATTTACAATATGGAGGAACAATGGAACAAAATAGAAAAACTGAAGATCAAATTGGAATTGAAAATAAGAAAATAATTAAAAATACCTTACAAGAAATTGAGAAAAAATTTGGAAAAGAATCAATTATGCTTTTAGGTGATGTACCTGATGTATCTGTTGATACTTTTCACAGTGGAAGCTATGCATTGGATTATGCTTTAGGTATTGGTGGATTTCCTAAAGGGAGAATTGTAGAAATTTATGGACCTGAAAGTTGTGGTAAAACCACTTTAACATTACACACTATTGCTGAAGTTCAAAAGAACAATGGAGTAGCAGCTTTTATTGATGCTGAGCATTCAATTGATTCAGGATATGCTGCAAGCATAGGGGTTGATATAGATAATTTAATTCTAGCTCAACCAGATAGTGGAGAACAAGCTTTAGAAATAGTTGATATTTTAGCCAAAACTGGTGCAGTAGATTTAATTGTTGTAGATTCAGTAGCTGCTTTAGTACCTGAAGCTGAATTAAATGGAGAAATGGTAGATCAACAAATTGGTGCTCAAGCTCGCTTAATGTCTAAAGCTTTAAGAAAAATAACTGGTAATCTTAATAAAAATAAAACTACTATTATTTTTATTAACCAAATTAGAGAAAAAGTTGGAGTTATTTTTGGTAATCCTGAAACTACTCCTGGTGGTAGAGCTTTAAAATTCTATTCAAGCATTAGAATTGAAGTACGTAAAGGTCAAGCAATCAATGAATCTAAAGACATTGTAGGTAATGAAGTTAAATTTAAAATAGTAAAAAACAAATTATCAGCTCCATATAAAAATACTCAAAGTGAAATTTACTTCTCAAAAGGTATTGATAAAACTAGTGAACTTGTAGATATTGCAATTGCAAATAATATTTTTGAGAAAAAAGGTTCTTGATATAGCTATCAAGATAAAAACATTGGACAAGGAAAGAAAAATATTAAGGAATTTATTGAATCAAATCCCGAATTAAAAGATTTAATTATTTCATCAATTTCAAAGTTGAATACACAATAATTTAAATAATTCATTATAATATCGATTATGAAACATATAAAAATATTATTTATAGGAGATATATTTGGACAACCTGGTTTAAAAACAGTAGAAAAATTATTACCAGCTTTAATCAAAGAACATCAAATTGATTTTGTTATTGCTCAAGGAGAAAATACAACTGGTAGAAAAGGATTGAGCTTAAATGACTATCAAACTATGTTAAACATTGGTATTAACGCTATTACTATGGGAAATCATATTTGAGCTAATGATGAAATATTTAGCTTTATTGAAAACTCTAATGTAATTCGTCCGTTTAATGTCTCAATTGATTATCCAGGATTAGGATCAAAAGAATTTAAAGTAAACGATATAACTTTAAGAGTTACTTCAATGATGGGAAGAAGTTTTAATACTTTATTAAAACCTTGAAATGAAGAAATGGCAGATGATTTTTTTGATGCAGTAGATTTATTGCTTGATGCTAACCAAGCAGATTTTCACTTTATTGATTTCCATGGTGAAACAACTAGTGAAAAAAATGTGTTTGGTTTATACTGTGATGGTAAAGTTGATGCTATTTGTGGTACTCATACTCATGTGCAAACTAATGATGCAAGAGTTTTACCACAAGGTACTTGTTATATTACTGATGCAGGTATGACAGGACCTCAAAATTGTGCTATTGGAGCAAATTTTGAAGAAGTGTATAAAAAGATGCGTTATGATGCAAGAGAACCATTTAAAGTAAGTGATAACCTATGTCAATTTAATGCTGTTGTAATTAAACTATATGAAGATAAATCATTAAATAAAATCAAACCTATAAATATTATGAACATTAATTACTAAACCAACTTTTGTTGGTTTTTTAATTTCTTAAAAATATTCAAAAAAATATTAAAAAACTCTTTGGGTTTGGTTTGAATTATGGTATCATACCTAAGCAACAAAAATTAGCGGTAAAGTTTTATAAAAAGTATTTCAAAAAATTAAAAAAATATTTTGAATAAATAATTTTATTGTTATAATAGTTAAGCAAACAATTTTGCTAAAGAAAGTTCTTTGAAAACTAGATATATACAATACATGACAGTCAATTTTTTCGAGAGTTTGATCCTGGCTCAGGATGAACGCTGGCTGTGTGCCTAATACATGCATGTCGAGCGAGGTTCTTTTGAACCTAGCGGCGAATGGGTGAGTAACACGTACTTAACGTGCCCTCTAGATTGGAATAACGCTGAGAAATTAGCGCTAATGCCGGATACTTATTAAAATCGCATGATTTTAATATAAAAGGAGCGTTTGCTTCACTAGAGGATCGGGGTGCGAAACATTAGCTAGTTGGTAAGGTAATGGCTTACCAAGGCGATGATGTTTAGCGGGGTTGAGAGACTGATCCGCCACACTGGGACTGAGATACGGCCCAGACTCCTACGGGAGGCAGCAGTAGGGAATTTTCCACAATGGACGAAAGTCTGATGGAGCGACACAGCGTGCAGGAAGACGGCCTTCGGGTTGTAAACTGCTGTTATAAGGGAAGAAAAAACAGAGGAGGAAATGCCTTTGTCTTGACGGTACCTTGTCAGAAAGCAACGGCTAACTATGTGCCAGCAGCCGCGGTAATACATAGGTTGCAAGCGTTATCCGGAATTATTGGGCGTAAAGCGTCTGTAGGTTGTATGTTAAGTCTGACGTCAAAACTTGGGGCTCAACCCCAAATCGCGTTGGATACTGGCATACTAGAATTGTGTAGAGGTTAGCGGAATTCCTAGTGAAGCGGTGAAATGCGTAGATATTAGGAAGAACACCAACATGGCGAAGGCAGCTAACTGGGCACATATTGACACTGAGAGACGAAAGCGTGGGGAGCAAACAGGATTAGATACCCTGGTAGTCCACGCCGTAAACGATGATGATTAGCTGATGGAAACCATCGGCACAGCTAACGCATTAAATCATCCGCCTGAGTAGTATGCTCGCAAGAGTGAAACTTAAAGGAATTGACGGGGATCCGCACAAGCGGTGGAGCATGTGGTTTAATTTGAAGATACGCGTAGAACCTTACCCACTCTTGACATCTTCCGCAAAGCTATAGAGATATAGTGGAGGCTAACGGAATGACAGATGGTGCATGGTTGTCGTCAGCTCGTGTCGTGAGATGTTCGGTTAAGTCCTGCAACGAGCGCAACCCTTGTCCTTAGTTAAATGTTCTAAGGAGACTGCCCGAGTAATTGGGAGGAAGGTGGGGACGACGTCAAATCATCATGCCTCTTACGAGTGGGGCAACACACGTGCTACAATGGATGGTACAAAGAGACGCAATACGGCGACGTGGAGCAAATCTCAAAAAACCATTCTCAGTTCGGATTGTAGTCTGCAACTCGACTACATGAAGTCGGAATCGCTAGTAATCGTAGATCAGCTACGCTACGGTGAATACGTTCTCGGGTCTTGTACACACCGCCCGTCACACCATGGGAGCTGGTAATGCCCGAAGTCGGTTTTGTTAACTACGGAGACAACTGCCTAAGGCAGGACTGGTGACTGGGGTGAAGTCGTAACAAGGTATCCCTACGAGAACGTGGGGATGGATCACCTCCTTTCTACGGAGTACAATGATCGTTTTAACGATTAACCTTAACCAGACTATTTTAATAAAAACAGCTTAAATGTTACAAGAATGTCATGTACTATTGATAATAGTCCGATAGATATATCTAGTTTTGAGAGAATTTTCTCTCTATGTTCTTTGAAAACTGAATAGTAAAGATATTACAACGACATCAACAAATTTATATATTAATATGTCAATTTGTTTTGATACCGAGTAATTATTACAATGTAATAATTTATTGAAATGTCTTTGAATATACATCAACAATAGGTAAATATTGAAAAACAACTTTTAAATAAGTAAGAGTGAGTAGTGGATGCCTTGGGTCTGGAAGTCGATGAAGGACGTGATTACCTGCGATAAGCCTCGTGGAGCTGGATATAAGCTACGAAGCGGGGATTTCCGAATGGGGAAACCTAACTAGAGTAATGTCTAGTTGCTATGGAATGAATAAAATAGTTCCATTTGCGAGACACGTTGTGAACTGAAACATCTTAGTAGCAACAGGAAGAGAAAATAAATAATGATTCCATCAGTAGCGGCGAGCGAACGTGGAAGAGCCCAAACCAACTATGTTGGGGTTGTAGGACTACCTACATAAAGTTACAAATCTTTATCATAGCAGAATAAGTTGGGAAACTTAAGCATAGAGGGTGATACTCCCGTATGCGAAATGGTAAAGACTTTTGGTAGTATCCTGAGTAGGGCGGGGCACGTGAAACCCTGTCTGAATCCGCCGGGACCATCCGGTAAGGCTAAATACTAACCAGACACCGATAGTGAACTAGTACCGTGAGGGAAAGGTGAAAAGAACCCCGGGAGGGGAGTGAAATAGAATCTGAAACTACTTACTTACAAGTAGTCAGAGCCCGTTAATGGGTGATGGCGTACATCTTGCAGTATGGACCGGCGAGTTATGTTAACATGCGAGGTTAAGTGGAAAAAAGCGGAGCCGTAGAGAAATCGAGTCTTAATAGGGCGTTTAGTATGTTGATATATACCCGAAACCATGTGATCTATTCATGAGCAGGTTGAAGCTTGGCTAACCCCAAGTGGAGGACCGAACCGTAGTACGCTGAAAAGTGCCCGGATGACTTGTGAATAGTGGAGAAATTCCAATCGAACTTGGAGATAGCTGGTTCTCCTCGAAATAGCTTTAGGGCTAGCGTGTGATGTTAAACTTTGGTGGTAGAGCACTGAATATGGAATGGCCGCACCTAGCGGTACTGACTATAATCAAACTCCGAATACCATTGTGTATTATCATGCAGTCGGAACCGGGGTGCTAACGTCCCGGCTCGCGAGGGCAACAACCCAGATCGTCGGCTAAGGTCCCAAAATTGTGTTAAGTCAGAAAGGTTGTGAGGTTTCATAAACAACTAGGAGGTTGGCTTAGAAGCAGCCATCCTTTAAAGAGTGCGTAATAGCTCACTAGTCAAGAGACCTTGCGCCAATAATGTAACGGGAGTAAAACACAATACCGAAGCCACGGGTACGAAAGTACGTTAGAGGAGCGTTCTATGTGCGGTGAAGCTAGACTGAGAAGACTAGTGGAGCGCTTAGAAGTGAGAATGCCGGTATGAGTAACGATTTGAGGTGAGAATCCTCAACGCCTATTGGGAAAGGTTTCCTGGGGAAGGTTCGTCCACCCAGGGTTAGTCAGGACCTAAGGAGAGGCTGAAAAGCGTATTCGATGGATAACAGGTTAATATTCCTGTACTACCTTTTACAAGTGATGGAGTGACGGAGAAGGATAGCACTACCTATTATTGGATTTAGGGGTAAGTAGCGACTGGTGAATGTAGTTAAATGCGCATTCTATAACCGGAATCTACGATGCATAGAACTTTTGTTTTAATTGTGTGATTTCATGCTTCCAAGAAAAGCTTCTAAACGTTATAAAGTAAATGGTACCTGTACCGAGAACGGACACACGTTCCCAAGATGAGTATTCTAAGGCGCGCGAGAAAACCAATGTTAAGGAACTCTGCAAAATGACCCCGTAAGTTCGCGAGAAGGGGTGCCAACATTAAGTTGGCCACAGTAAATTGTGAGGGGCAACTGTTTATCAAAAACACAGCTCTCTGCTAAACCGCAAGGTGATGTATAGGGGGTGAAGCCTGCCCAGTGTCCGAAGGTTAAGCGGATGCGTTAGCTTATGCGAAGCGTTGAAGTGAAGCCCGGATGAACGGCGGCCGTAACTATAACGGTCCTAAGGTAGCGAAATTCCTTGTCGGCTAAATACTGACCTGCACGAAAGGCGCAATGATCTCTCAACTGTCTCAACATTGGACTCGGTGAAATTATGGTCCCGGTGAAAACGCCGGGTACCCGCATCAAGACGAAAAGACCCCATGGAGCTTTACTACAACTTCGTATTGGAACTTGGCCTAACATGTGTAGGATAGGTGGGAGACTATGAGATTAAGGCGCTAGCCTTAAAGGAGTCGTCCTTGAAATACCACCCTTGGTATGTTGAGTTTCTAACCTGCTACTGTTATCCAGTAGGGGGACAGTGCGTGGTGGGTAGTTTGACTGGGGCGGTCGCCTCCTAAAAGGTAACGGAGGCGTTCAAAGGTACACTCAATACGGTCAGAAACCGTATGTAGAGCGCAAAGGTAGAAGTGTGCTTGACTGCGAGACCTACAAGTCGAGCAGGTGCGAAAGCAGGACTTAGTGATCCGGCTATACGTTATGGAACGGTAGTCGCTCAACGGATAAAAGTTACCCTGGGGATAACAGGCTTATCTTGCCCAAGAGATCACATCGACGGCAAGGTTTGGCACCTCGATGTCGGCTCATCGCATCCTGGAGCTGGAGTTGGTTCCAAGGGTTTGGCTGTTCGCCAATTAAAGCGGTACGCGAGCTGGGTTCAGAACATCGTGAGACAGTTCGGTCCCTATCTGATGTGGGCGTTGGAATATTGATGAGAGCTGCTCTTAGTACGAGAGGACCGGAGTGGACGTACCCCTGGTGTTCCAGTTGTTTTGCCAAAAGCATAGCTGGGTAGCTAAGTACGGAAAGGATAACCGCTGAAAGCATCTAAGTGGGAAGCCTCCTCAGAGATAAGTATTCCCTTGAAATTCCTTATAGACTATGAGGTTGATAGGGTGGAAGTGTACGTGTAGCAATACATTTAGCTGACCACTACTAATAAATTGATAGGTTTAAAAGTTAAGATGTATATTAGACATTTTAATGAATTATTATTTACTATTCAGTTTTGAAAGAACATAAAAAATCCCTTAATTGGGATTTTTTTATTGCGTTTTTAAGCCACAATTAACTATTAATATCATCAATATCTCTTATAATTTAGTTTCTGTATAAAGATTTATAAAATATATGTGATAATTTTTCATAAAATAGCTATATTTACATACGTTTTATAATAAAAATATGAAAGTGTATCATAATAAAAATGAGGTAATTATGTTTAAGAAAGATTTGTTAGTAGCTGTTCCTAAAAATACTATTCTTTTAAAGAAAAATAATAATTCTTATGTTTATTTAAATGTGAGTATAAAAGAAATAAGAAAAAATAAATCAATTATTTATGATAGAAAATGTATTGGAAAATTAGTTAATAAAGATTTAAATTTAATGAATCCGAATGATAATTTCTTTATTTATTTTCCGAATCAAACCAATATTGTTAATAACAAAATATTTTCATCCTCATTATCAATTGGTCTAGCAATGGCTTTTGAAAAAATTGTCAATGATTTAGGATTAGATATTATATTAAGAGAAATATTTGAAGATAAATTTAATTTAATTAAAGCTATAAGTTTATATTATTTAGATTCTCAACAAATGTCATTAGAATTATTCGAAAAATGAGCTTATCATAATTACACAAACTTAAATTCTATTCCTTCAAATTCAACGATTTTTAATTTTTTGAGTAACTCTATAACTGAAGATGAAATACTTGCTTTTCAAAATGCATGAGCATTGCAAGTTAAGTATTTATTTGATGAATCGCCTGAATTGCTTTTATCCTTAGATTCTATTAATTTAAATACATTTATAAAAGAAAATAGATTTATTAAACATCTTGAACTTCAAGATAACAATAATTTATTTGAGATAAATTTATCCTATGCATTAGAAAATCAAACAGGTTTGCCTATATTTTATGAATTATTCCCAAATGCAAAAACAAATCAAAACTATTATCAAAATGTGATTAATAGATGTGATGCATATAGATTTAATAACATATGTTTATTATTAGATAAAGCTGACTTTTGCTCAAATGATCTTAATTTTCTTGATCAAATGGATAAAAAATTTATTGCAATGGTTAAAGGTTACAATAAAGACATAAAAAATCTTGTTCTTAATAATAAGGAATTAATTATTGATAATGTAGATTATTTATTAGATGATTTTACTTTATACGGAATGAAACTTCATCAAAAAATATTTGATTATAGTTCTAAAGATTATTATGTTTATTTATTTTATAATGATAAACAAAGAGCAATACAAAAAGAAAGTTTTTCTAAACTTTGTTCTATTTTTAAAAAGCAACTAGAAAGACAAACTTATTTAACTAATGATGTATTCAAGAATTATAGAAAATACTTAAATTTTGAAGCAAATGATAAAAATCAAATAATGTCAATACAAAACAATAAAGACACAGTTAAAGAAATTATAGAATATGGTGGTTTATTTAGTTTAGTATCTAATCAAAATTATGATTTAGAAAAAGTAATATCAATTTATCAAAAGAAAGATATTATTAATAAATTGTTTAAAGGATTAAAATATGATTTTGATTTAAATAAAAATAACAACTATAATCAAAATGTTTTAGAATCTAAAATATTTTTAACTTTTATTACAGCTATTGTCAAAAGTTATATTAACTATAAATGTTTTGAGTTTTTTAACAATCATCCCTTAGCAACAATTGATACAATAATGACTGAATTATCGAAAGTTGAAGTTTTAAAAATGGAAGACAAATACCTTTGAAAATATCCTTTAACAGAGCAACAAAAAGAAATATTTACTCTTATTGGTATTGATGATAAGTTTATCACTGATTTTATTATTGAATTAAATAAAACTATTATCTAATAGGATATATCAAATTTTATGTAATAAAACTCATTAAAAATACACATCTAAAAATAGATGTGTATTTTTAATTTAATAGTTGTGTAATTTTAGCTTCTAAGATTTTAACTATATTTTGAATTTCTTCCTTAATTTGTTGATCAAATCTATTTAATATTGGAGCATCAATATCTAATACTGCAAATAATTGATTATTTACATTTACAGGTATAACCATTTCACTTTTAGAATCACTATCACAAACAATGTGATCTTTATACTCATTTACATCATTGAATATAATAGTTTCATTTTTGGTAGCTGCTAAACCACAAACTCCTTTAGGAAATGGTATTTCTGTACAAGCTACTTTCCCTTGAAATGAAGCTAAAAATAAAGTATTAGGAAATTTTTTATCAGTTAAATAAAACCCAACTCAATTTAAATTCTGGTAATTTTGTTTTATAAAAGCACTTGTGTTAGCTAAAACTGTGTAAATTTGTCTATCATAATTAATTAAATCTTCATAGTATTTTTTCATAGGTTAAATTATATAAAAAATAATTAAACTAAAAACATAATAAACAACTAAAAAAATATACAAAAATAATGTTTTTAATTTTGTTTATATTTTTGTTTGAGATTATTTGCTTTATAGTAAAATACTATTACGCAAATATTAAGAGCTAAAAGCTAATAAAAAAAATTCATTTTTCATTAGTAAAAATTAATATTAGTGTTATAATAGTTAAGCAAACAATTTTGCTAAAGAAAGTTCTTTGAAAACTAGATATATACAATACATGACAGTCAATTTTTTCGAGAGTTTGATCCTGGCTCAGGATGAACGCTGGCTGTGTGCCTAATACATGCATGTCGAGCGAGGTTCTTTTGAACCTAGCGGCGAATGGGTGAGTAACACGTACTTAACGTGCCCTCTAGATTGGAATAACGCTGAGAAATTAGCGCTAATGCCGGATACTTATTAAAATCGCATGATTTTAATATAAAAGGAGCGTTTGCTTCACTAGAGGATCGGGGTGCGGAACATTAGCTAGTTGGTAAGGTAATGGCTTACCAAGGCGATGATGTTTAGCGGGGTTGAGAGACTGATCCGCCACACTGGGACTGAGATACGGCCCAGACTCCTACGGGAGGCAGCAGTAGGGAATTTTCCACAATGGACGAAAGTCTGATGGAGCGACACAGCGTGCAGGAAGACGGCCTTCGGGTTGTAAACTGCTGTTATAAGGGAAGAAAAAACAGAGGAGGAAATGCCTTTGTCTTGACGGTACCTTGTCAGAAAGCAACGGCTAACTATGTGCCAGCAGCCGCGGTAATACATAGGTTGCAAGCGTTATCCGGAATTATTGGGCGTAAAGCGTCTGTAGGTTGTATGTTAAGTCTGGCGTCAAAACTTGGGGCTCAACCCCAAATCGCGTTGGATACTGGCATACTAGAATTGTGTAGAGGTTAGCGGAATTCCTAGTGAAGCGGTGAAATGCGTAGATATTAGGAAGAACACCAACATGGCGAAGGCAGCTAACTGGGCACATATTGACACTGAGAGACGAAAGCGTGGGGAGCAAACAGGATTAGATACCCTGGTAGTCCACGCCGTAAACGATGATGATTAGCTGATGGAAACCATCGGCACAGCTAACGCATTAAATCATCCGCCTGAGTAGTATGCTCGCAAGAGTGAAACTTAAAGGAATTGACGGGGATCCGCACAAGCGGTGGAGCATGTGGTTTAATTTGAAGATACGCGTAGAACCTTACCCACTCTTGACATCTTCCGCAAAGCTATAGAGATATAGTGGAGGCTAACGGAATGACAGATGGTGCATGGTTGTCGTCAGCTCGTGTCGTGAGATGTTCGGTTAAGTCCTGCAACGAGCGCAACCCTTGTCCTTAGTTAAATGTTCTAAGGAGACTGCCCGAGTAATTGGGAGGAAGGTGGGGACGACGTCAAATCATCATGCCTCTTACGAGTGGGGCAACACACGTGCTACAATGGATGGTACAAAGAGACGCAATACGGCGACGTGGAGCAAATCTCAAAAAACCATTCTCAGTTCGGATTGTAGTCTGCAACTCGACTACATGAAGTCGGAATCGCTAGTAATCGTAGATCAGCTACGCTACGGTGAATACGTTCTCGGGTCTTGTACACACCGCCCGTCACACCATGGGAGCTGGTAATGCCCGAAGTCGGTTTTGTTAACTACGGAGACAACTGCCTAAGGCAGGACTGGTGACTGGGGTGAAGTCGTAACAAGGTATCCCTACGAGAACGTGGGGATGGATCACCTCCTTTCTACGGAGTACAATGATCGTTTTAACGATTAACCTTAACCAGACTATTTTAATAAAAACAGCTTAAATGTTACAAGAATGTCATGTACTATTGATAATAGTCCGATAGATATATCTAGTTTTGAGAGAATTTTCTCTCTATGTTCTTTGAAAACTGAATAGTAAAGATATTACAACGACATCAACAAATTTATATATTAATATGTCAATTTGTTTTGATACCGAGTAATTATTACAATGTAATAATTTATTGAAATGTCTTTGAATATACATCAACAATAGGTAAATATTAAAAAACAACTTTTAAATAAGTAAGAGTGAGTAGTGGATGCCTTGGGTCTGGAAGTCGATGAAGGACGTGATTACCTGCGATAAGCCTCGTGGAGCTGGATATAAGCTACGAAGCGGGGATTTCCGAATGGGGAAACCTAACTAGAGTAATGTCTAGTTGCTATGGAATGAATAAAATAGTTCCATTTGCGAGACACGTTGTGAACTGAAACATCTTAGTAGCAACAGGAAGAGAAAATAAATAATGATTCCATCAGTAGCGGCGAGCGAACGTGGAAGAGCCCAAACCAACTATGTTGGGGTTGTAGGACTACCTACATAAAGTTACAAATCTTTATCATAGCAGAATAAGTTGGGAAACTTAAGCATAGAGGGTGATACTCCCGTATGCGAAATGGTAAAGACTTTTGGTAGTATCCTGAGTAGGGCGGGGCACGTGAAACCCTGTCTGAATCTGCCGGGACCATCCGGTAAGGCTAAATACTAACCAGACACCGATAGTGAACTAGTACCGTGAGGGAAAGGTGAAAAGAACCCCGGGAGGGGAGTGAAATAGAATCTGAAACTACTTACTTACAAGTAGTCAGAGCCCGTTAATGGGTGATGGCGTACATCTTGCAGTATGGACCGGCGAGTTATGTTAACATGCGAGGTTAAGTGGAAAAAAGCGGAGCCGTAGAGAAATCGAGTCTTAATAGGGCGTTTAGTATGTTGATATATACCCGAAACCATGTGATCTATTCATGAGCAGGTTGAAGCTTGGCTAACCCCAAGTGGAGGACCGAACCGTAGTACGCTGAAAAGTGCCCGGATGACTTGTGAATAGTGGAGAAATTCCAATCGAACTTGGAGATAGCTGGTTCTCCTCGAAATAGCTTTAGGGCTAGCGTGTGATGTTAAACTTTGGTGGTAGAGCACTGAATATGGAATGGCCGCGCCTAGCGGTACTGACTATAATCAAACTCCGAATACCATTGTGTATTATCATGCAGTCGGAACCGGGGTGCTAACGTCCCGGCTCGCGAGGGCAACAACCCAGATCGTCGGCTAAGGTCCCAAAATTGTGTTAAGTCAGAAAGGTTGTGAGGTTTCATAAACAACTAGGAGGTTGGCTTAGAAGCAGCCATCCTTTAAAGAGTGCGTAATAGCTCACTAGTCAAGAGACCTTGCGCCAATAATGTAACGGGAGTAAAACACAATACCGAAGCCACGGGTACGAAAGTACGTTAGAGGAGCGTTCTATGTGCGGTGAAGCTAGACTGTGAAGACTAGTGGAGCACTTAGAAGTGAGAATGCCGGTATGAGTAACGATTTGAGGTGAGAATCCTCAACGCCTATTGGGAAAGGTTTCCTGGGGAAGGTTCGTCCACCCAGGGTTAGTCAGGACCTAAGGAGAGGCTGAAAAGCGTATTCGATGGATAACAGGTTAATATTCCTGTACTACCTTTTACAAGTGATGGAGTGACGGAGAAGGATAGCACTACCTATTATTGGATTTAGGGGTAAGTAGCGACTGGTGAATGTAGTTAAATGCGCATTCTATAACCGGAATCTACGATGCATAGAACTTTTGTTTTAATTGTGTGATTTCATGCTTCCAAGAAAAGCTTCTAAACGTTATAAAGTAAATGGTACCTGTACCGAGAACGGACACACGTTCCCAAGATGAGTATTCTAAGGCGCGCGAGAAAACCAATGTTAAGGAACTCTGCAAAATGACCCCGTAAGTTCGCGAGAAGGGGCGCCAACATTAAGTTGGCCACAGTAAATTGTGAGGGGCAACTGTTTATCAAAAACACAGCTCTCTGCTAAACCGCAAGGTGATGTATAGGGGGTGAAGCCTGCCCAGTGTCCGAAGGTTAAGCGGATGCGTTAGCTTATGCGAAGCGTTGAAGTGAAGCCCGGATGAACGGCGGCCGTAACTATAACGGTCCTAAGGTAGCGAAATTCCTTGTCGGCTAAATACTGACCTGCACGAAAGGCGCAATGATCTCTCAACTGTCTCAACATTGGACTCGGTGAAATTATGGTCCCGGTGAAAACGCCGGGTACCCGCATCAAGACGAAAAGACCCCATGGAGCTTTACTACAACTTCGTATTGGAACTTGGCCTAACATGTGTAGGATAGGTGGGAGACTATGAGATTAAGGCGCTAGCCTTAAAGGAGTCGTCCTTGAAATACCACCCTTGGTATGTTGAGTTTCTAACCTGCTACTGTTATCCAGTAGGGGGACAGTGCGTGGTGGGTAGTTTGACTGGGGCGGTCGCCTCCTAAAAGGTAACGGAGGCGTTCAAAGGTACACTCAATACGGTCAGAAACCGTATGTAGAGCGCAAAGGTAGAAGTGTGCTTGACTGCGAGACCTACAAGTCGAGCAGGTGCGAAAGCAGGACTTAGTGATCCGGCTATACGTTATGGAACGGTAGTCGCTCAACGGATAAAAGTTACCCTGGGGATAACAGGCTTATCTTGCCCAAGAGATCACATCGACGGCAAGGTTTGGCACCTCGATGTCGGCTCATCGCATCCTGGAGCTGGAGTTGGTTCCAAGGGTTTGGCTGTTCGCCAATTAAAGCGGTACGCGAGCTGGGTTCAGAACGTCGTGAGACAGTTCGGTCCCTATCTGATGTGGGCGTTGGAATATTGATGAGAGCTGCTCTTAGTACGAGAGGACCGGAGTGGACGTACCCCTGGTGTTCCAGTTGTTTTGCCAAAAGCATAGCTGGGTAGCTAAGTACGGAAAGGATAACCGCTGAAAGCATCTAAGTGGGAAGCCTCCTTAGAGATAAGTATTCCCTTGAAATTCCTTATAGACTATGAGGTTGATAGGGTGGAAGTGTACGTGTAGCAATACATTTAGCTGACCACTACTAATAAATTGATAGGTTTAAAAGTTAAGATGTATATTAGACATTTTAATGAATTATTATTTACTATTCAGTTTTGAAAGAACATAAAAAATCCCTTAATTGGGATTTTTTTATTGTGTTTTTTAACTAATATTAAGCTGAAAAATGTACAATAAAGAAATCAAAAGCAATAAGTGTTAAAGGAGAAATAAATGAGTCATCAAAAGAGGGTTTTATCATTATTTAGTGGTTGTGGTGGAATGGATATTGGGTTTGAAGGAGATTTTTATTGTCTTAAAGAATCAATTAATACTAAAATTCATAATGATTGAATAAAAGAAGAAAAAGAGCAATGAGTTAAATTAAAACCTACTGGTTTTAAAACAGTTTTTGCAAACGATATTAGAAAATATGCAAAAGCAGCTTGAGTTTCTTTCTTTGAACCTAGAATAAAAAACGCTAATGAGATTTATCATTTAGAAAGTATTGTTAATTTAGTTAAACAACATAAAAACAATAACAACGTTTTTCCAAATGATATTGATATAGTAACAGGTGGTTTTCCTTGTCAAGATTTTTCAGTAGCGGGAAAAAGACAAGGTTTTAAATCAACTAAAAGCCATAATGGTGAAATGTTAGATGATGATTCTTTAAAATATGAAAATCGAGGACAACTTTATACTTGGATGAAAGAAGTTATAAGTATTGTTAAACCTAAAGTGTTTATTGCTGAAAATGTTAAGGGATTAATATCTTTAAGTGATGCTCAAAAGATAATAGAGCAAGATTTTGCAAACGCTACAGATGGAGGGTATTTAGTAGTGCCTGCAAGAATATTACAAGCAGCTAATTATGGCGTAGCACAATCAAGAGAAAGAATTATATTTTATGGGTTTAAAAGATCTAGTTTGACTGATAAAGCCTTAATTGAACTTAATAAAAAAGAAATTGATCCAAAATATGATCCTTATCCAATAGCAACACATAATTATAATGTTGTAGGGGAAAATTTACTGCCATTTGTAGATGTAAGAACTTGTTTAAAAGGGTTAAAAGAACCGAATGATACAAGTGATGAAACACAAAAGAAATATTCCAAAGCTAAATTAACTAAAGGACAAGGTAATATAGAAGTTAAATTAGATGGAATTTCTCCAACAATTAGATCAGAACATCATGGTAATATAGAATTTCGAAGATTAAGTATAGAAAATGGTGGTAAGAATATTGATGAAATTAATGCAGGAATGGAACAAAGAAGATTAACAATAAGAGAATGTGCAAGATTACAAACCTTTCCTGATGATTATCAATTTATATTACCTAAAACTCAAAATAATATAGCAGTAAGTGCTAGTGCAGCATATAAAATCATAGGAAATGCTGTACCTTGTGTTTTAGCTTATCATATAGCTAAAACTCTTAGTGAGAAATGAGATATGTATTTTAAAAAAGAAGCAGATTAATCTGCTTCTTTTAGTATCTGTTTGATTTGGTTTTTAAATAGGTGTTGATCTTAAAAATTAACTTTTATAGGTCGAAATAACAAAAAACAATGCAATAGAGTTAGTTTCAAATGCATTAGTTTTATGTTCAATATATAGAAAAAAATATTTTTTTACAATGATTTTAATTAATATTATGAATTACTCATACAGCAACTGAATATATATATATATATATTAAAATTTTAATAATATAAAGCAATTTAGAGGTGAAAATGTCTGATACTAATCATAATATTAAAAATAAAATTCTATTATTTAAATCCAAAAAGTTTTGAATTCCATTAATAGCAACATTAACTACATCAGCAGTGGTTATTCCAACTACTATTTTTGTAGTTAAAAATAATAAAAAACAGCAATTACAAAACAATATTAAAGAGATTGCTTCAAGATATGATGATTTATTACATATTCCAGAATTTAAAAATATGCAAGATTTAGTATTAAATTCTTTAAATGAAGGTGATGTTAATACTGCATCTATTAAATTAGATCAATTACAATCAAAGATAGATAAATTAATTGATCAAAAACAAAAGTATTCTAACAAAATTAATAATGATCGTATAACTAAATGATTATCTAAACCTAATGTAAAACAAATGTATATTAAGATTAATAATCAATTAGAACACAACAATCTAAACAATGTAGAAAAACAATTTAATGAATTAGAAAAGGTAGTTGTAAGCTATAATGAATCAAAAAACAAATTAACTAAAGAATTTAAACTTTTAACTTCTAGTTATCAAGAATGATTTAATAAACCTGAAATTTATAAAATTTACAATGAAGTCTCAAACGATTTAAATGTTAATAATCTTGATCAAGCTACTATTAAACTTAATGAATTAAAACAAACATTAGAATCAAAAATTAATAAAAAAGAGCAATATCAAAACAAGATTAATAATATTATTGCAAGCGATAAAGTCATCTATCAAAAATTTAATAATTTATATCAAGAAGTTATTAAAAAACTTGATAATAATGACTTAGATGGAATTGAAGAGCAAATTAATAAGATTGAAGAACTTGTTTTAAATAATAAACAAATAAAAGCACAGTTAGAAAGAGAATTTAACTTATTAAATGAAGATCCTGCAGAACCTTATAATGCTGAAATTGTTAGATTAAAAGCGTTAATTAGAAAAAATCTAAAAGCTTATAATATTGATAGAGTTAAAGTTGAATTAGAAGAATTAAAAATTGAAATCCAAAAAGAAAAAGAAAAAAGCGAATTAAATAAATTAATGAATGATTTAGCGTGAAAAATTAATGAATATCGTCAATTAGATTTTTCAAAAATTACTAACATAAACGAAAGTAATGCCTTTAAAAATAATGAATGAAGTGTAAATGTCTATGATAATAAAAGTGAAGTTGTATCAAAAATAGATGATATTAATAATTGAATAACCAAATATAACCAATTACTTATTAAGCAAGATCAATTTGATAATCTTGTTTCGAATTTTGAAGCTACAAAATATAATCAAAATATAATTAGAGCCAAAATATTCCAATTCAAAAATAAAGACCTTACATTAGATACAGACATTAATCAATATATAAATGAATTAAAACAACTTAATAGTGAAACATACTCAGATAAGCTTTCAAAAGTTAAAAGACTGATTCAAAAAGAAAATGGATATTTAGATGAAGCGCATTGACAAGAATTTAAAGAAATAAAACTAAATAATCCTGATTTTGATTATGGGATAGATTTAACTCCTTATGATGTATCGGTAAATGGAGAAAAAACAAGATTAATGAATGTCGGGTTACCATTAGAACAAAGAGTTAAATGAGAATACTATATCTTTGAACTAAACAAAATTAAAGATTATTTTAATCAAAATGGTGAACTATTTTGACAAATTAATAAAAGAATTGATTTCTTTATAAAGTTGGTTAAAAAGATTTTTAAATGTTGATCTGATAGTTATCATAGTGCTTCAAATGATAAATATAAAGAATATAATTACATAGATTTAGGTGATGCAAAATCTTATCTTAATGATAAAGATGATAATTATATTTATTCATTAGAAGAAGTAGAAATGCTTTTTCCTAAAGTTTTTGAAGAGATTTCTAAAATTTTTAAGAATCACGGAATATGATTAAGGGGTTCAGAACCTAGAAGGCCTATGAAGGAAAAATATTTCAATTCACATTGATTTTATTTTGATTACGACCTAAATAAAACCATAATTGGACCTGAAGAAGACAATGCACGGTATGATTTTTATAAAAGTAGTGATTATGATGATAGTTACAAAAGTACTTATTTTAATTTTGAATATCTAACAAGTTGAATTAAATATTATACTTCTCCAGAAGTCAAATCAATGGTTATTGATATGAATAATAGTATTGGAGAAATAAATGATAATGATGTTATTGCTTTAAATGATTATAAAAAATATGAAGTTTCTAACCCTTCAATTGCTAAATATTTAAAAGATAGAACCAACTTCATTTTTGAAGAAGGTGGAGATTTTTATAATGAACCAAATGAGTTTGATTTATTTAGAGATTATCATGGTGGAAAAATTCGAGATAAATACTTTGAAAGTTATTATAAAGATTTCATATTAAATAATAAAGATTACTTTAATACTTTAAATAAAGATATTAGATTTTCTTATGGTGATATTTTAACTAAAGAAGCTGCTTGATCTGGTGCTATATCAAGAGAATACTATGACTATTTCCCATTTTCTCAATGAGTCTATTGAAATGAAAGTGATTATAAAAAATATGTCAAATATGTTGATATTGATTCTAAATATAGATTAAATGAAAATAAATCTATTATTGTTGAATATGATGAAAATATATTAGCTAACTTACTATTTACTCAACCAAATTACTTTGCTTCATCTGGTTCTTATAATCCAGCTGGTGAACATTTAAAATCTGAGATTATAAATAAAATGAAAACTGCTGATGAATACAATAAATGAGTCACAGACAATCCATTATTATGATATAACCCTATAAAAGAATTCAACGAATGATATAAAAAATGAAAAGAAGTATTACCTAAGATAATTGATAAAAATTGAACAGATGAACAAAAAGTAAAAGCTGTAATGTTTTATATTTGTGCAAATAGTTATTATTATTCTAACGATAGTTCATTAAGTTTTAAATTTGGTAGCTTTTTTGCAAACGGTAAAAGACCTTCTAATCCTACCATATTATTTGATGAAAATATTAGAAGTCTTAAATGTGTGGGTTATAGTAAAAACTTATCTATGGCATTAACTTTATTAAATATCCCAGTACGTATTATGGGTGGAGTTTCTAAAAAAGGAATGATAGACGGAGCTCATGCTTGAAATGAAGTATTTTTAGATGGAAGATGAAAGGTTATAGACCTTACTAATAGTGATTTTAGTGAAGAATTGTATAAAAATAGTGATAATTATAGTAGAGTTGGCAAAATAGATCCAGCATATAAAGGATTTCCTACTTATGAAATGAATCCTAATAGAATGATTTTTGAAAGAAATGATGATTACACTATTGCTAATTATAAATTAACAATAGATAGTTATATTTTAACCATTACTAATTATTCAAATCCCGATGAATATGAATATCCATATTTACCTAGAAGTATATATGCTAATGGACCTAGTTGAACTAATATAGATTTTAATAAAGAATTACCTTTTATACCAGAAATAATATCTAACAAAGAAAATGAAGAATATGAGGAATTACATAAAAATGACCCTATTGACAATGATTATGATTCTGCATTAAATTGAAAAAGACCAAAGAATTATTTAGGATAAGATATATTGGTAATTTTATTTAAACTTAATAATAAAATATATATAACAAAAAAGCAGTTAGATTATTCTAACTGCTTTTTAATAACATTTTTAAATTTTGAGATTTAGATTTCTTTGCTTAGTCAAAATAATATAATTTTTATATATAGCTATTTTAGTTATATATAAATTATTTTTAAATTAAGGACGAAAATGAAAAAATATAAATTATATTTTTTAACAGCTTGCATTTTACCTACTATTAGTTTAATTGCTTGTAGCAACACTAGTAATAAGTATAATGCATCAAATAACAATCTTAATAAAACCATTCAAGAATACAAAATAACAGTTAATAATCAAGAGGTAAATTTAAATCATACTTTTAATTTAAATGATCAAGTTACTATTGAATATACCAAAACACAAGAAAATCAAAATTATCAATGACAAATGTACATTAATAACCAATGGATTAATGTAGTTAATGCTACAAAAAATAAGTTAATTTTAAATATAAACAACTATTCTAATAATCAATATCGGTTAGTTATTAATGAAAATAGCAACACTATTACAACTAACCCTATTAATATTAATGTTGCTCAAGTTGCTAGTGCTCAATTAGATATTAATTTAACTGATGCAACTATTAATGCAAATTTAATCACAGTAGAAAATGATTCTACTGTGAAATTAAGTTATGATGGTAATAATCATTCAAATGTTAGTTATAAATGAATTAAAGAAAATGATCAAGAAACAAAAATAGTAGCTAATACAAAAGAATTAGTATTATCAAATTTTACTAATTTAGATATCAATCATAAAGATCAATATAAATTAGAAATTTATACTAATAATCATCTAGTTGCGGCATCTAATAGTTTTACTATTAGTAAAAAGATTATTTTTAATAATCTTAACATTGCTTTTAATGATGCAAAAAGTAATATTTTAGGAATATCTTACTTAGATCAAGATACTAAAGTAAACCTTAGTAGTTCTTTAGTAACGAACATTGATACTAAAGAACTTAAATATACTTGATATGAATTAATTAATGGAATTTGAACTAGTGTTTCAAATGATCAAGATTATCAATTTAACTATCAAAAAGGACAAATTAGAACTTTTAGATTAAATGTTAATGTTCAAGGAAGATGAAATATTAATCCTTTAGTGTCTAATAATTTAGTTTTTGAAACTAAATTACCAACTTTAGATTTAACTAAAGCGACTAAAGAATTTAAACACTGAGTAGAAAATAAAGCTAATTTATTAGCTTTATATCAAATTTGAGCTAATAATAATTTAGGTTTATTTAATGCTTATTTACTTAATGGAGTAGGTAGCATTAAAGTTTTAAATTTACCAGAATTAAATAATTGAGAATTTGATATTGATGATAGTGGGTATTTAATTGCAATAGCTAAAGTTAATGACGATCAAGGGACTATAGGAGTTTTTGGTTCAAGTAAAAAACCAACTAAAATAATTAAAATTCCTAAAGATAGCAAAATTAAATTTGTTCTACCATTTAATATTAAAAACACTAAACATCAAACTAATTTAATCTATAGTGTTTTAGGTGATGGAAGTACTATTATTAAATTGAATAATATAGCTCCTTATCATATATTTAAAAGTTATGAAGCATCAAATAATGCTATAGGTTTTGCTATTTTTAAACCAAATAGTGATTTTAATCAAGCTAATTTAATTTTTAAAGCAGAAGATCAATATTATAATAAAGCTTTAAACGTAGTACCAATAAGTAATTGAGTTTTTGTTCATAAGAAGTTTCGTGATTTAACTTTTAGTTCTACTATTTATGATCAAATTCCTTTTTATGGTTCAAAAGAGAATTTGATCAAACCAATTATTGTGATTGATCAATCTCACAATGATCAAATTATTCCATTGTTACCAAATCAAGAATTGAGTTTAAATATTAAACCTTATTTAAGTAATAATGCAGTAGATGATTTTAAGATTCAATGATATAGAACTACTAATAAAAATGATCTAAATGATGAATCTAAAATGGAATTAATTAATCAAGCTAATAGTTCTACACTAAATATTACAGCTAAAGAAATTAAAGGACATACTTTATATTATTATGTAGCTAAAGTTTCAACTAAATGAAATAACCATCTTATAAGTAGTTATTCTAAACCATTTATGGTTGATTTTACTGATGGATTAACCTTAAAAGAAGGGTGAGAAAATGAAGTTCAAGAATAAAAAAATACTATTAGCTACATTATCTACTTGTATTTCTATTGGTGGTTTAACTATTGCTTGTAGTAAAACACCTAATACAATTCAATCACCAGTAAAAACTCCAGATCCTAATAATCAAGTTCAAGTTTATGAATATTTATTTGATAATACTAATCATACAGCCACTATAACTAAGTTTAATAATATTAATAATCAAAAAAATATTATAATACCTGCTTTTGTAAGTAAAGATAATATTGAATATAAAGTTAATAAGATTGCTAATGCAGTATTTTTAAATGCTAATCTTAATAGTGTAGTTTTTAGTGATACTATTAGTCAAATAGGTGATTTTGCTTTTGCGAATAACCAATTAAGTTCGATTATATTACCTAAAAACCTTAAGGTTTTAGGTAATAATGCTTTTAGTAACAATCCTTTTGCATTAAATACTAAAATTTATTTACCTTCAAATACTATTTGAGCTAAAGATAGAATTAATGCTGCATTTAATACTAATAATAATTATTCAACTATTATTAATGGTGTTAAAAGTATTATTCAAAACAATCAAGTTTATAATTTTAACACTCAAAATGATGCTTGAACGATTCAATCTTATCTTCCAGAAGTATCAGATTTAGCAACTAAGAAAGTTAATAGTGATCCTAATGCTTGAAACAATAGAGAACTTAGAGCTTATGATCAAAATAACTATCAAGCACTAAGATTCTATAATCCTAATATTGCTTATGATAGTTATGATGTATCAACTAATAGTATCTTATTTAAACATAGAAAAAATAATATTGGAATTTTAACTTTTAATAAACAAAATCAAACAATTAATTATCATCCTTATAGTTATAAATTAAAAAATAAAAATCATTTTACTAAATTCAGTATTTATTCACCTACTAAAAATAGTTATACATATATCAATGATTTAACTAATGATAGTGAATTTTTTGATGATTCTAAGACAATTAATTATCAAATAGGAGATATTATTAGTTTTGATAATTTAGATTTAGGTGATATTAATTTATTAGTCTCATCTAACTTTAGTGATCTAAATAATATTAGCAATCTTAATCAACTTTATAATCTCAATCTAAGTAATAGTTATCAAACTCAAGGAACTATTAGTTTTATTATTACTAAATATGGATTAAGACCTTATAAAGAGTTGTATAACATACAACCAATAGTAATTAATGATAATAAAATTATCATTAAAGGAACTACTAAAGCTAATTCAAAAGTAGTAGTTAATTATAAAAATCAAGAATATACAACCACAAGTGATAATTTAGGTAAATTTAGTTTAACTATTGCTGTAGCTAATTATGATTATAAAATAGTTAATGATATAGTAGTTAAATTAGAAAATCAAAAACCTATTACTACTCACATAGTAGCAAATAATTTTAGAGATAGTAATTTCTATATTAAATGATCAAATGGTTCTAAAGAATATAAAATTAAGCTTGCATTTAATGATTTTGCTAAAAATTTATTTGCAACTACAGTAGATATTCCTGCTTCATTTAATACTATACACAATAAGTATAATGATAATATACCTGATCAATTAGGTTTAATCAATGAGCAAAATCAAGCTTTAAAAATTGAGTTTTTAAATAGTAATCATCAAGTAATTTCAAGTTCAGAAATTAATGCTTCTATGAGTATTAGTCAAATTAATCAACAATTAGCAAATATTAATTATACTAATGCTAGTTATATTAATATTACTTTAGAATCTAATCATCAATCAATTACAGCAACCCAAGGTAATAATCATATTAAGCTCCAACCAATTAATAACAAGCATAATAGTTATCAAATAGCAATTAACAATGGACAATTAAGTTCAATTAATAATCAAAACTTTAATCATTCATTTGATTATGGTTGAAAAATTCAAAATGGTTTAATGGTAACTAATGAAATTTATGGTAAATTGCAAACTAATGGTTATGCTAAAGATTATAATGATATTAATCAACTAATGCAACAAGTAGCTAATGAAATAACTAAAGGATTAGCTACAGATTATCAAAAAGCTGCAGCTATTTCTCAATGAGTATCTCAAAATGTCAGATACACTTACTTTGGCTCTTTTTCAAATTACCAAGTAAGTAATGAATATGTCTTTAAACGCTTAGCAGGAGTTTGTGGTAATTATGCTGCATTAGCTGCAATTTTAATGTCTCAAGTTGGAATAGTTGCTAGAGTAGTAGATGGTTATGCTACTACTCCTGCAAGTAAATGAAATAACTTTAAAAGCATTGGAATTGATCACGCTTGAATGCAATTTTGATCAAAAGATTTAGCAACTTGAATTACTTTTGATCCAACTTGAGGAATTACTTCAAATATTGGTCAAATTCAACCAGTATTTAATTGAAGACGATCTAAACAATTTGTCATTATGGTCTTTTGACCAAAAAATACTAATTATTTAGATTATTTTAAAGGAAATCAAGATCAAGCATTTTATATGTTAAACAATATTTATGCAATCTATAATGGTTATTATTCTAATGCTCCAAAGCTTGATGGAATAGCTAATTTAGCTAAATTATTAAATCAAGCTAAAGACTTAAAAGATGGTCAATATTTAGAGGTTAATTAAGCTTAAATCAATAAAAAATCGACAGATATCTGTCGATTTTAGAATCAAGTATTATTGGTCTTTAGCTACTGAATCACGATATTTTAAGCGATAAAAATCAATATATTTATCATTGATTTTTAATGTGGTTCAAGCATTAGTGGGTTTATTATATATCTTCTTACATAATTCATTAGGTGTATATAATTTTGAGTTATATTTTAGTTTTCCATTTTTATCAAAATGTAAAACTAAATCATCTAATATTACATCATCTTCCTGAGTTTCCAAGTTTTAACAAAAAACAATAAAAAGAGCATTTTATTGCTCTTTTTTTAACTTTTTCAAAAATTTACATTGTAATTTATGGTTTTTGAGTTTCTAATATCTTTTTGATAATAGCAAAATCATTTAAATGTTGCATATTATCTTTATTTTCTATTAATTTTTCAGTGATAATTTTTGAATTTACTACTTCAACATATTTATTAGCACTTAAAATTGCTTTTATTAATCTTGTGTTGGTAAATCTTTCATTTTTAACACCTAATACAGGTTCTAGGTTTTTATTTACTAAAGTTAGTAAATATCTCATAAGAACTAATGATATAAAGCATAAAAGGAAATATCCTTCAATGTGTTTGTCACTTCGCACATACACAGGTCTGATTCTTAAAGCGTTTTTTAATGTTCTAAAGTTTTCTTCAACTTGTCATTGTTTTGCATATAAATCAACAACATCTTGAACTGTAAGATCGTGTCTTGATGTTTCGTAAGCATATAAACCATCAAACTTTTTATCTCTCTCGATTTTTTCATAATCTAACTTGTATGAAGTTGTTTTACCATTTTCAATTTCTTTAAAGAATTTGTATTTTTTACCAGCAAGCAAATCAGCTTGAGCAACAATACCATTTTTAGCTTTTTTATTGAAATTATCAATAAGAATTTGTCTATCTTGTTTATCTTTTTTAGCACGTTTTTCACTATAAGTTATTATTCTACGTCTAGTTCTTCCGTTTGGACGTTTTTTCTGTCATAGCGATTCATAAGTTTCTTCTTTAAATTTAAAATTATCTAAATCAACATATCCTTCAGGATCTTGAGCGAATAATTTAGTTCTTTTAGTAGCGATTTTTAATCTGTAAGAGATTATAAAATCAATATTATTTTGTTCTAGGAATCTAATGTTTTTATTGGTACTCATTCCTCTATCAGCAATTATTGTAACCATTCTAAGGTTGTAAATTTTCTTGATTTCGTTGATAAATGGAATGAAAGTATTTGGGTCAGCTGTATTGCCTTTAAATAATTTGTAATGGATTGGAATACCATTTTCATCAGTGATTAAACCCACTACAATTTGATCTTCTTTGAATTTTCCATCTTTTGAATATCCAGGGTGTTTAAGACCTAAACTTGTAAAAGTTTCAAAATATACAGTTGATGAATCAAATCACATAACATCAACAGATCTTAGGTTTTTAGAAATTAATGAATTATTGATGTTTTTTAAAATAGTTGTTTTATTATCTGAAAGATAATCTAAAGAGTTGTAAAATGTAGTCTTTTTTGAATCAAATTCAATTTCATAATCAGGAATACTTTCAAAAGTTTTAATAAGACTTTGTTGTTTTAGGATACGTGTTGAAATTATAAATTTCAATATTTTTATTAATTCTTTTGATCTTGTTTCTTTTGTCTTCTCAAAAATATCCAAGTCATCAATTGTGTTAAATAAAACTTGATGACCATAATTAACAACTTTTGATTCAACAACTGAATTTTTAAGAACTTTATTTACTTCTTGCAAAATTTTATCTTTAGGTCATTCAGGATCTCAATTAACACAAGCTTCTTTTAAGAGATTAATTGGGTCTTTTGTAGATTTTTCTAATTTTTCTAAATTACCTAAACCAATACTTCGCTTGTAACCTCTAGCATGACCATTTGAGATAGCTGCTGTGATGTAGTATGTGTCTTTTCTTTTACTTCTAACAATAATCCACTTTTCTTTTTTCATACTCCTAATTATACCATAATTACAATGTAATTATGTGGAAAAAATAATTTTTTTACTATACGTAGTATAGTAAGTATGGAAAAGTGTTAAAAAATTGGTCAAAACTTGGAAACACAGGAATTAAACTTAAACAAAAAAATATGAGTACATAGTACTCATATTTTTATTTTTTACCTGAGTTTCCAAGTTTTAACAAAAAACGATAAAAAGAGCATTTTATTGCTCTGTTTTTAACTTTTTCAAAAATTTACATTGTAATTTACGGTTTTTGAGTTTCTAATATCTTTTTGATAATAGCAAAATCATTTAAATGTTTCATATTATCTTTATTTTCTATTAATTTTTCAGTGATAATTTTTGAATTTATCACTTCAACATATTTATTAGCACTTAAAATTGCTTTTATTAATCTTGTGTTGGTAAATCTTTCGTTTTTAACACCTAATACAGGTTCTAAGTTTTTATTTACTAAAGTTAGTAAACATCTCATAAGAACCAATGATATAAAGCATAAAAGGAAATATCCTTCAATGTGTTTATCACTTCGCACATACACAGGTCTAATTCTTAAAGCGTTTTTTAAAGTTCTGAAGTTTTCTTCAACTTGTCATTGTTTTGCATATAAATCAACAACATCTTGAACTGTAAGATCGTGTCTTGATGTTTCATAAGCATATAAACCATCAAACTTTTTATCTCTTTCGATTTTTTCATAATCTAACTTATAAGAAGTTGTTTTACCATTTTCAATTTCTTTAAAGAATTTGTATTTTTTACCAGCAAGTAAATCAGCTTGAGCAACAATACCATTTTTAGCTTTTTTATTGAAATTATCAATAAGAATTTGTCTATCTTGTTTATCTTTTTTAGCACGTTTTTCACTATAAGTTATTATTCTACGTCTAGTTCTTCCGTTTGGACGTT
Source organism: Mycoplasma sp. NEAQ87857 (assembly GCF_009792315.1). NCBI lineage: Bacteria > Bacillati > Mycoplasmatota > Mollicutes > Mycoplasmatales > Mycoplasmataceae > Mycoplasma > Mycoplasma sp. NEAQ87857. The sequence goes on from NZ_CP045542.1 coordinate 807,507, forward strand.
TTTTCTGTCAAAGTGATTCATAAGTTTCTTCTTTGAATTTAAAATTATCTAAATCTACATATCCTTCAGGATCTTGAGCGAATAATTTAGTTCTTTTAGTAGCGATTTTTAATCTGTAAGAGATTATGAAATCTATATTATTCTGTTCTAGGAATCTAATGTTTTTATTGGTACTCATTCCTCTATCAGCAATTATTGTAACCATTCTAAGGTTGTAAATTTTCTTGATTTCGTTGATAAATGGAATGAAAGTGTTTGGGTCAGCTGTATTGCCTTTAAATAATTTGTAATGGATTGGAATACCATTTTCATCAGTGATTAAACCTACTACAATTTGATCTTCTTTGAATTTTCCATCTTTTGAATATCCAGGATGTTTAAGACCTAAACTTGTAAAAGTTTCAAAATATACAGTTGATGAATCAAATCACATAACATCAACAGATCTTAAGTTTTTAGAAATTAATGAATTATTGATGTTTTTTAAAATAGTTGTTTTATTATCTGAAAGATAATCTAAAGAGTTGTAAAATGTAGTCTTTTTTGAATCAAATTCTATTTCATAATCAGGAATACTTTCAAAAGTTTTAATAAGACTTTGTTGTTTTAAGATACGTGTTGAAATTATAAATTTCAATATTTTTATCAATTCTTTTGATCTTGTTTCTTTAGTTTTATCAAAAATATCCAAGTCATCGATTGTGTTAAATAAAATTTGATGACCATAATTAACAACTTTTGATTCAACAACTGAATTTTTAAGAACTCTATTTACTTCTTGCAAAATTTTATCTTTAGGTCATTCAGGATCTCAATTAACACAAGCTTCTTTTAAGAGATTAATTGGGTCTTTTGTAGATTTTTCTAATTTTTCTAAATTCCCCAAACCAATACTTCGCTTGTAACCTCTAGCATGACCATTTGAGATAGCAGCTGTGATGTAGTATGTGTCTTTTCTTTTACTTCTAACAATAATTCACTTTTCTTTTTTCATACTCCTAATTATACCATAATTACAATGTAATTATGTGGAAAAAATAATTTTTTTACTATACGTAGTATAGTAAGTATGGAAAAGTGTTAAAAAATTGGTCAAAACTTGGAAACACAGGATTAAATTCTAACGAAATGATGTTATTAAATAAAACAAATTAAACTTAAACAAAAAAATATGAGTACATAGTACTCATATTTTTATTTTTTATTATCGATATTGGTTTTTAAAATTGATAAAAATGCTTCTTGAGGAACTTCGATGCTCCCTAGTTTTTTCATCCGTTTTTTACCTTCTTTTTGTTTTTTAAGAAGTTTTTGTCTTCTAGTTACATCTCCTCCATAAAGCTTAGCAGTAACGTCTTTTCTATAAGCTTTAATGGTTTCTCTAGCAATAATTTTCCCACCAATTGTTGCTTGAACAGGTACTTCAAAGTTTTGTCTCGGAATAGCATCTTTAAGTTTTTTACATAATTCTCTTGATGCTTCATAAGCTTTATCTCTATGGGTAATAATTGAAAAAGCATCAACTTTATCTCCATTAAGTAAAATATCAACTTTAACTAAATCGCTATTTCTATATCCAATTCATTCATATTCAAATGAAGCATAACCTTTAGTGGTTGATTTTAAACGATCAAAGAAATCAAAAATGGTTTCTGCAAGCGGTAATTCATAAACTACATTTGAACGTTTTTCATCTAAAGCATCAAGTGATTTATAAATCCCTCTTTTATTTTGGCAAAGTTCCATTACGTTTCCAATATATTCATTAGGAATAAAAATACTTGCTTCAATGTAAGGTTCTTCAATGTGATCAATAAAGGTACGATCAGGTAATAATGAAGGGTTAGAAATCATTTCTATTTCACCTTTGGTCATAAATACTTTATATTCAACTGAAGGTGCAGTTGCTATGATTCCAACTTTATATTCTCTATCTAATCTTTCTTGAAGGATTTCCATATGTAATAAGCCTAAAAATCCAACTCTAAATCCAAATCCTAAAGCTTTAGAAGTTTCTTGCTCTCAAGTGATTGATGAATCACTAAGTGAAATTTTTTCTAAGCTTTCTTTTAATAGTGAATAATCTCTAGTATCAATAGGATAAAATCCGGTAAATACTACTGGTTTCATTTTTTTATATCCAGGAAGTGCTTTATCTGTTGGTTTTTTAGCTAAAGTAATAGTATCTCCAACATTAACTTCTTTAGCATCTCTAATAGCTGCTGAAACTCATCCAACTTCTCCAGCTTCTAAAAAATCTTTTTTAGTTTCATAAGGATTTCTAACCCCTAGATCTATAACGTGATAATCTTGCTCTTCTTTATTTCTTGACATAAAGATGAATTTATCACCAGTTTTTAATTTTCCTTCAAAAATTCTAACTAGCATAACTACACCACGATAAGGATCAAAGTAACTATCAAAAATTAAAGCTTTTAATGGTTTATCATCATCAGCATCTTTAGGTGAAGGGATATATTTAACTATAGCTTCTAATAATTGATCTACCCCTTGTCCAGTTTTTGCAGAAACTAAAATAGCATTATCAGTAGGGATACCAATAACTTCTTCTATTTCTCTTTTTACCCCTTCTACATCAGCACTAGGTAAATCAATTTTATTAATTACAGGAATGATTTCTAAATTATTCTCTAAAGCTAAATAAACATTAGCTAATGTTTGAGCTTCTATACCTTGAGTTGCATCAACAATTAATAATGCTCCTTCAGAAGCAGCAAGAGATCTTGAAACTTCATAAGTAAAATCAACATGTCCAGGAGTATCAATTAAATGAAAAGTATAATCTTTATATTTAATTTGTACTGCATTTAATTTAATTGTGATTCCTCTTTCTTGTTCAAGTTCCATTGAATCAAGAAATTGAGCTTTTAAATCTCTATTTGCTACTGTATTGGTATATTCTAAAATACGATCAGATAAGGTGCTTTTACCATGATCGATATGAGCAATAATTGAAAAATTTTTAATTTTGTCTTTATTCATGAATTAATTATATATTAAATGAATACATGTTTTATATCTTATTAATATAAATATTACATTAATAGAATAAAAATACACATAAATCTTTAACCTTATATAAAGCTTTAGAATATTAGTAATATGAATCACTTATATAAGTGGTTAAACAAATATTAACCTTTAAATAAAACATCTTAATTCAAAACTAAATAGCGATCAAATTAATGATATTTTAAATATATACTTGATATCTAAATAATATAAATATCTTTAATATCTTATTTTTTATTAAAATATTTAATATGGTTAATAATTTTGATATAGCGAAATTGATACAAAAACAAAATATTTATATTTATGGAGTTAATGAAATAGGTAATTTATCAATTGTTTTAGAAATAATTAAACAAAATCCAAATAAAAGAATATTAGTTTTATATAAAAAAGCGGATTTGAAAAAAGAGCAATATCAAATCATTAGAGAAATGGATAAAAGTAATGTTGCTTGTAATCAGTTTTATAATTTTTTAAAATGGACTTTTGGATTAGAAAGTAATGAAGTAAATTTAATTAAAGCTTATCAACAAAAAATCATACCTAAGAAGGTTATTGATTATGATTTTATTATTTATTTTGATCGATCTGTTGACAAGAAAACAGATCATTTTATATTGTTTTTTGATTACATATGTAGCTTAAACCATAAAAAAGGTCATTATTTAATAATGAATGATAATGTAAAAAGCATTCAAAATATCTCTAAAAAAGATATTTGTTATTTATCAATAAATAATGATCAAAAAATGATTCATCCAAAAGAAATAAATTGGATATTAAATCAAAGAAATAACAATATATTTTTTTATTTAGTTAATAATAATGTTTTAAAACCAAAGAATAAGTTGAATAAAATAGAACTAAGTTTTGCTCAAAAAATCAAAAGTTTTATTAAAAGATTACTTTTAAAAGAAATACCTATAACAATTAAAACTAATAAATCAAAAGATCCTAAAGAAGCTATTTTAAAAATCATTATTAAATGAATGCAAAACAATCAAAATGTCAAGATACTAACATCTAAAAAAGATTATCTTATAAAACAACTTGCAAACAAATTATCAATGCCTTTAAGAGTGTTTGAAAATAAATATATTTATAAAGCTGGTGATAAAGATATTAATGCATTGATTATTTTTCCTTTTGATAATTATTTTTTCAATTCTAATTCCATAGCTGATTTAATGCAATTATTTTATGTTTCAAAACAAGTGGTAATGTTATCGTTGTTTGAACAAAAATCTATTTATTTTAATCAAATGAATTTATTTGATTACATTGATGATCAAAATATTTTTATTGATCAATCTTTAGGTTTTAATTCATTGCAAACTAGACAAATAATAAGCTTATGACAATCTAAAAAACATAATATAACTAGTTTATTAGATGTGATATCAGATAAAGATTATTATGACCAAGAAGTGAAATTTTTAAAAATATTTGATGATATTAAAATAACTAAAATAAAATTAGAAACTAATATTATTTTTCCAAATAAATGCAATCATCAATTATTAGGGTCTTATGTAACTTATAGTTATTGATATAAACACATATCTAATTATGATTCTTCATTTGTTAATAATGTTATAAATGGTTTAAATAAATATCAATATATTAATCACAATCTTATATCTAAACATATACAGTTTATTAACTATACCAAGCAAGATAGCACTGAATTTTTAATTTATTTGATTAATTTATTTAATTGAGTTAATGATCCTTATAGAACTAATGATAAATTAAGTCAAATTAAATTTAGCAAAGATTTAACCATAAAATCCAAAATAGATGATCAATTAGCTAAATCAATTGATAATTTTATGATCAAGTTATTAGGTACTAATGAAACTAATGTCGAAATAGAAAAGAAAATTAAATTAAAGCACGTACATCAAATTTATGGTGATATTTATATTAATGGAAGAATTGATGCAATAGACCATCATAATAAAATTATTTATGAATTTAAAACAACAAGTGAGAAATCACTTGTTAAAGAAATGGTTCAATTAATTTTATATAAATATATTTTAGAAACTAAATATTCAAGTTATCATGATTATAATGAATATAATTTAATCTTAATTAATATTAAAACTCAACATAAATATCAAATTAATTGCTCTAAAACAACTAGAGAAAAAATATTAAATAAGCTAATTCATCAAACAGTGTTAAATAAAATTGAAATTAAATAAGTTTAATTAAAAAATAATTAAGCAAACACAGATGTATTGTGTTTGCTTTTAATTTATCAAAAATAAGCTATTAGTATTTTTTAGCAGTTATATTATTTATTTGCTAAAAAGATAATTTTTAGTGTTATAATTTAATACATATGAGTAATAAATTGAATGATAAATATGAACCAATACTAAAATATACAGTATTGCTTTATATTGAGAATAATCAACCTGTAAGTAGTTCTCATTTGATAAAAGAGTTCCCTGAAATTAATTTTTCAAGTGCTAAAATTAGGTATTTAATGAATGATTTAGAAAAACTAGGTTATTTAGAAAAAGCTCATTCATCAAGTGGAAGAATTCCAACAATTCAAGGATTGGATTATTATGCTAAATATTTAAGTAAGTCTTATGAAGAAGATTTAAGAGAAAAATTAAATCAAGTTTTTATAGAAAAAAGAGAGCAAATTAGTAACACAGTAGAACAAGCTGCAGAAGTTATTTCAGAAATGACTGGATTAACTTTAGTTACTAGCGAGTTTGATAAGACTCATTTATTAAAAAGTATTGACATAGTTCCTTTAAGTGATAATTCTGCTACAACTGTTTTAGTTATTTCAAATGGTAGAGTTTTTTCAAGAATGATTGAATTTGATCCTAACGAGATATCAATTAATGATTTAAGAATCGCAGTAAGAATTTTTAAAGAAAAATTAATTAATGTACCAATTAATGAACTTAAAGAAGCTACTTTATTATTAAAGGATGTATTAGCTCAAGCAGTTACAAATTATCAAATTATTATTGAATCATTTGTTAAAAACGTTTTTAACATTCATGATAAAAACGTTTTACAAAATAATATTTATGGAAAAAATAACATTATTTTAAGTAATAAAATTAATCGAATTAATTTAAGTAAAATTATTGATTTAATAGAAAATCATTCTGTGTGAGAAAGAATTGAAATTGAATTGGATAATGAACAAAATACAAAAGTCTTAGTTAATGATTCAGGTGCTTATATATCAAAAAGAATTGAAACTAATGATCACATTAATGAAATTTCAATCATTGGATCTAACACATGTAATTTTGATGATATGCGTTCAGCTTTGAAATTATTAGAGGAATTTTTAACTAACAAAAGAAAATAAGGAGTAATATGACAGTATCAAATATTAAAAAATATCTTAAACAAGACATTAAAGAACATTATGGACATAAATTAGAAAAATATGATTTACTACAAGGGGATTTTGAATTAATCGTTGATAGTGAAATCAATGAGGAATACACTTTGCATAAAGTTATTACTCTAGGAGAAAATCAATATTTACCTAATTTTGATTCTCATTTTTTTAATAAAACTATTAAACACCAAATTGAAATTAAGTTTGAATTTCCTAAATCATATGAAATTAAAGAATTTAGATCAAAGCATGCTACATTAATTATTAAAAATGTACAAGTAGCAAAACATAATGATCAAATTAATGCATTAAAAGTAGAAATTAAAGAATTAAATACTCAAGCAGAATTAGCTCAATATGCTTTTAAAACAAAAATGAGTGAATTACAATTAAAAGCAAATAATGAAATTCAAAAAGTAAAAGATGAACAAAAAGAAAAATTAGAAAAAGAAAAAGAAGAAATTAAAAAATTTGCTGCAAGCAAGCTATTTGAATCTTTAATGAATCCATTATCAAATTTTGCTTTAGCAACAGAATTTGGAAAAAATTCAACTAACAGTGAAGTTAAAAATTACTGTTTAGGTTTTGAAATTGTTATTAAGCAATTTAGAGATATTTTTGAACAAAATGGTGCAAATTTTATAAACCCTATTATAGGAGAAGAATTTAATCCTGAAAAAGAACAAGTAATTGATTTTGTTAATGATGAACAATTAGAAAATAATGTTATTACCAAAGTAGTTAAAGAAGGTTTAGAGTTAAATGCTAGAGTTCTAATCCCTGCTTCAGTAATAGTAAATAAAAAATAATTAAAAATTTAGCAATTAAATGCTTTGATTGCTAAATTATGTGATATAATTTAATTAGTACATAATCAAACGTACTTAGATTTTAATTATAAAATAACATAATAAATATTTCATTGTATAGATATATATATGTATAACTTCTATACAGAAGGAGAAAATAATGGCTAAAGAAATAGTATTAGGAATTGACTTAGGAACAACAAACTCAGTTGTTTCTGTTATTGAAAATCAAAAACCAGTGGTATTAGAAAACCCAAATGGTAAGAGAACAACCCCTAGTGTTGTAGCGTTTAAAAATAATGAAATTATTGTTGGTGAAGTCGCTAAAAGACAAGTAGAAACTAATCCAAACACTATTGTTTCAATTAAAAGATTAATGGGAACAAGTAAAACAGTTTATGCAAATAATAAAGACTATAAACCAGAAGAAATTTCAGCAATGATTCTTTCATATATGAAAGATTATGCTGAGGCTAAATTAGGTCAAAAAGTTTCTAAAGCAGTTATTACAGTACCAGCTTACTTTGATAATGCTCAACGTGAAGCTACAAAAATCGCTGGAAAAATTGCAGGATTAGATGTTTTAAGAATTATTAACGAACCTACAGCTGCTGCATTAGCATTTGGTTTAGAAAAATCAAAAGATAAATCAATGAAAGTGTTAGTATATGACTTAGGTGGAGGAACATTTGACGTTTCAGTTTTAGAATTAGAAGATGGAACATTTGAAGTTCTTTCAACAAGTGGAGATAACCACTTAGGTGGAGATGATTGAGATAACGAAATTGTTAAATGAATGATTAAAGAAATTAAAGATAAATATGACTTTGATGCTCAATCAGATAAAATGGCACTTGCTAGATTAAAAGAAACAGCTGAAAAAGCAAAAATCGATCTTTCAAGTCAATCAGTTGCTTCAATTAATTTACCTTTCTTAGCTGTAACTGCTAATGGACCAGTTAATGTTGAATTAGAATTAAAACGTAGTGAATTTGAGTCAATGACAGCTCACTTATTAGATAGAACTAGAAAACCTATTCAAGACGCTTTAAAAGAAGCTAATGTTACTGCAGGAGATATCCATGAAGTATTATTAGTTGGTGGATCAACAAGAATGCCAGCTGTTTATGAAATGGTAAAAAGAACATTAAATAAAGAACCTAACCGTTCAATTAACCCAGATGAAGTTGTATCAATTGGTGCTGCTATTCAAGGTGCTGTTTTAGCCGGAGATATTCAAGATGTTTTATTACTTGATGTAACTCCTTTAACATTAGGAATTGAAACAATGGGAGGTATTGCAACACCTATTATCCCAAGAAACACAACTATTCCAGTAACTAAATCTCAAGTATTCTCAACTGCAGCAGATAACCAAACAGAAGTTACAATTAGAGTAGTTCAAGGTGAAAGACAAATGGCTGCTGATAATAAATTATTAGGTCAATTTAACTTAACAGGTATCCCGGCAGCTCCAAGAGGGGTTCCACAAATTGAAGTTAGTTTCTCAATTGACGTTAATGGTATTATTAGCGTTGGTGCAAAAGATTTAAACACTCAAAAAGAACAAAAAATTACAATTTCAAACTCAACTAAATTAAGTGAAGATGAAATTGAAAAAATGATTAAAGAAGCTGAAATGAATAAAGAAGCTGATTCAAAACGTAAAGAAGAAGCAGAAACTATTGTTAGAGCTGAAAGCTTAATCGACCAAATCAAAAAAGCAAACGCAGAACAAGCGGACAAAATGGATGATAAAGCTAAAGAAGAATCTGAAAAATTAATTAAAGAATTACAAGAATTAATTGATAAAAAAGATATTGCTAACTTAAAAGCAAAATTAGATCAAGTTGAAGAAGTTATGAAAAACTTTGCAAACTATGCTGCTCAACAAAATGCAACAAATACTGAATCTAAAGAAGAAAAAGCAGAAGTTGTAGAAGAATAAAATTAAACAAAAATGTATATTTAACTATAATAATTACAACAAAACACCAATGGTGTTTTGTTTTTTATTTTATTGACAAAAAATATATAATATAAATAATTTTATTTATAAAATAATGAAGGAGAATAATGAAATATTTAGAATTAAACTTAAATAACGCTTTATCAAGCGGTTTAAGTGAATTAGAAAAATATCAAGATCAAGTTTCAAAAATTCATTTTGATGTATTAAATAAAAATGTTGATGAAAAAGATTGATTAGGATGATACAACTTACCAAGTGATCACAACAAAGATGAATTTGCCGCAATGGAAGCAAAAGCTAAAGAATGAAAAAAACAAGGTGTTGAAGTTGTTGTTGTTATCGGAATTGGTGGATCATATTTAGGTGCTAAATCAGGTTATGATTTCATTTATGGGCCTTATTCAACAAAACAACCAGATATGGAATTATTATTTGCAGGAAATGATATTTCAGCAGAAACATTAGTTGCTAAATTAAAATATGTTTCAAACAAAAAATTTGCTATTAATGTTATTTCAAAATCTGGAACAACTCTAGAACCAAGTATTGCTTTTAGAGAATTTCGTACATTATTAGAAAGCAAACATACACCAGAAGAAGTGAAAGAATTAATAGTTGCAACAACAGATAAATCAAAAGGTGTATTATTTGATTTAGCTCAAAGCAAAGGTTATACAAAATTCATCGTACCAGATGACATTGGTGGTAGATTTTCTGTTTTAACACCTGTTGGTATTTTCCCATTTATGTGTGCTGGAATTAATGCTAAAGAAGTATTAGAAGGTGCAAGAGTCACAAATGAAGAATTAAGTTCTGAATTAATTCAAGAAAATGCTGCTTATGCATATGCTGCTACAAGAAACTTATTACATTCAAAAGGTTTCTTAGCTGAAATGATGGTTTCATATGAACCTAAATTACAATACTTTAGTGAATGATGAAAACAATTATTTGCTGAATCAGAAGGAAAAGATGGAAAAGGAATTTGACCATTAAGCTCAATTTTCTCAACTGATTTACACTCACTTGGACAAATGATTCAAGATGGAAACAAAATTTTATTTGAAACTGTTTTAACTCTTAAAAACCCAATGGAAAATATTAAATTTGAAATTGCTGAAGGTGATATTGATAAATTATCATTCTTAAATGGAAAAGATTTACATTTAGTTAATAATGTTGCTTTTGAAGCTACAACAAAAGCTCATACAGAAGTTGGTAAAGTTCCAAACATTCATTTATTATTTGATAAATTTGATGAATTTACTTTAGGTGCTTTATTTATGTTCTTTGAAAGAGCATTAACAATGAGTGCTTATTTATTAGGAGTAAATCCATTTAATCAACCAGGTGTTGAAGTTTATAAGAAAAATATGTTTAGTATGTTAGGAAAAAAATAAATTAAAAAATTGCTGCAAAGCAATTTTTTTTATATGTTTGTGTAATAGTTTATAATTATTTAGATGCAAACAATAAGGATAGACAAATTTATTACTTCAAATTCAAGTTATTCAAGATCGCAAATAAAAATTTTAATTAAAAAACAAGGAATAAAAGTTAATGGTGAAATTATTAATGGTATAGTAAGTGTTAATCCAGATATTGATACAGTTACTGTTTTTGGTGAAACTATTCACAATCATGATGAGTTGATTTATATTGCATTAAATAAACCAAAGAATTATGTTTGTGCAAATATTGATTTAGTTGATAAAACTATTTTTGACATTCTTAAAAAAGAATATCTAGCCTTTAGAAAGCTTCATTCGGTGGGAAGATTAGATAAAGATACTGAAGGTTTATTAATAATTACTAACGATGGGAAATTTACTCACAATATAACTTCACCAAGAAAGAAAGTTAATAAAACATACTTTGTTAAAGTTAATAAAACTTTAGATTTAGATTTAGTAAATCACTTTAAAAAAGGTATAAATATCGGTGAAAAGAAATTAACAAAGTCATCGCAATTAAAAATATTAGATCATTATACATGTCATTTAACCATTTTAGAAGGAAAGTATCATCAAGTTAAAAGAATGTTTAAGGCATTTGGTTATGATGTTCTTTATCTACAAAGAATTGCAATTGGTGGTTTATTTCTTGATGATCTGAATATTAATGTTGGAGAAAGTATTGTTTTAACTAAAGAGCAATTAGCTCAAATAGCAAAATAAAAAGCAGATGCTAAACGCATTTGCTTTTTATTTATATCCAAAACGACTAAGCATCCCTTCATCATCAATTCATTTCTTAGCTATTTTAACTTTTAAATTTAAAGTGGTAGGAATTTGAAATTGATGAGAAATTTTTAATCTAGCATCTTGACCAATTTTTTTGATTTTTGATGCTCCTTTACCAATTACCATTCCTTTTTGAGAAGATTTTTTAACATAAATAGTAGCATCAATAGTTAAATGTTCATCTTGTTCGATGAAGTTTTCAACTTCAACAGCAATAGAATGAGGTAATTCATCATATAGTTGATTAATAGCTGATTCACGAATAATTTCTTTGGCAATAAATCTCATTGACTTATCAGTAATATAATCTTCATCATACTGAGCTTGACCTTCATATGCATATGTTTTAATTTCTTGAATTAAACTATCAATTGATTTAAAGTTATCAACATCAGTAGCTAATATTTGTTTAAAACCATAAGGTTCTAGTGATTTGATTTTCTCAATTAACAATTCTGGATTACCTTTAATTTTATTAACTTTAGAAATAACACCGATTTTATTAGAAAAGTTTTGGATTTTTTCTAATATTAATCTATCTCCAGGTCCTAATTTTTCATCACTTGGAGTTAAAAATAAAACCAAATCAATGTTTTTTAATGAATCATAAGCATTTTTATTTAATGATTCACCAAGTTTATTTTGTGGTTTATGAATCCCTGGAGTATCAGTGAAGATGATTTGGTAATTATCTTCAGTATAAATTCCTGTAATTTGATCTCTTGTGGTTTGTGCTGTGTCAGTTACTATTGCTACATCATATCCAACAATGGCATTTAGTAATGAACTTTTACCAACATTAGGACGTCCAACAATAGTTGCAAAACAGATTTTCATTATTTAATATCTGCCTCTCTAATTGAATAAGGTACTAACTCATCAATTGTGTTTATACGCATTTGTTTTCCATCGTTGCTATATTGAAATACCTTACCATTGGGTAAAAAAAACTCAGTCATCACTTGTCTACATCCAGCACAAGGACTGATGATTTGATTTTTTCTACTAATGATATGAATTTCTTTAAAAGTTCCTACTTTAGCTCCATAAGCAACAGAACCAAATAACGCACTTCTTTCAGCACATAACCCTGAAGGGTATGCTGCATTTTCAACATTTACCCCATAGTATTCTTTACCATTTTCATCAATTGCAATAGCAGCAACTTGAAAGTTTGAATATGGTGCATAAGAATACTTTAATAGATCTTTTAGTTTATTAAATTCCATATTAATCCTCCCTTGTAATATTTAAAGGTTTAAAAATGGCATCTACAATGTTGTTCATTTCAATTCTTTCTTCTTCTACTTCATGATCATAACCTTTTAAATGAACTAACCCATGAGTAAAAAGATAGCAAAATTCTCTTCTTACTGAATGATTAAATTGTTTAGCTTGTCTTTCAACTTTTTCTCAACAAATAATCAACTCACCTAAGTGTAAAAAAGGCAATGCATCATATAATTCATCATCTCTAAAATCAAAAGATAAAATATCAGTTACATAATCTTTTTTACGATACTCTGCATTTAGTCTTTTCATTAATTTTGGACCAATAATAGTGACATCAACTAATACTGGTTTTTTAATACCAAAATATTCAACAAAGTTTTTTAATATTTGTTCCATTTCTTCTTTGTAGATGACAGCTCGTTTAATATGTGAAATAATATTTAAACCTAAATTTTGTTTTTCCATATGTAAATTATAACATTATAAAAGTATTAATACTTATTAACCGCTTAAAGACCAATAAATAAATCAATAATTTTTTGATTTTGATCAAAAACTATTGCGGGAGTAAATTTAATATTCTTAGTTTCTAAGAAACTAAGAAGTGAAGTGGAATCAATTATTAATTTATTATCATAAATTTCTTTTACTTCATAATCAAAGAAATATTGTTTATTATCATAATTAATTAATATTTTGCTAGCTTCAGGAAATTTATTATATTCAATATTGGTTACTACTAATTTTGAATCATCATTCAAAATATTAATTGTGTAGTATTTTTCAATTTTATAACCAATAATTAAAAAAACTAAAAAACCAAATAAAGCAATAATAATAAATAAAATAAAAAATTCTATTTTATAATCTTTGATTAATTTGTTCAACATTGATTTTCTCACTTTCAGGATAAACAAATTTATTGTTGTGACTAATTTCTATAATTAATTTATTAGCAAAATATTTTTTAATTATTTTTTTAATATGCTCAAAGCAAACATTGTCTAAGTTTTCAAAAGCTTCATCTAAAATAATTACATCATAAGGGATTAATAAAAGTTTAAGCAATTTAACTAATTGCAATTGACCCTTAGATAAACTATTTAAATTTGCATTTAGATTAATTTTTAAGCGATTAATAATTTTATCTACTCCAAAATAATTTCATACTTGGTTAATGTTATCTGTGGTTTGAAGATTTAAATACTCAACAATTGATATATTTAAATTTAAGTCATTATTACCAATGTAATAAATTTTATTTTTTAATTCATCATCTTTAAATAAATCAACCTTTTGATCATTTATTAAAATATCTCCATAATCAATTTTTAAATTTCCATTTAATATCTTACATAAGGTAGTTTTACCACATCCATTTGATCCAAAAAGAATTACATTTTTATCAATAATTAACCTAGAAATTCCAAGTATTTTATTATTTACATCACTTGTTGGTGAATATGAAATATAACTTATAGTAAACTTTTTAATAGTTTGAATATTGCTATTATTAAATTGATTATTATCAATTTCTAAATTAAATACTTTTAGCATTATTATTGCTTTTTTATATTCTTGATATTCAATGAATAAATTAAAAAAGGATTTAATTGGTCTAGTAAAAAGACTTGCAGATGTTAAAAAGAAAATCATACTAACGATAGTTAAATTTCCTTTTCAAATTTCAAAAGCACTTGCAATAAGAATAATAAATGGAATCATTGTTTCCCAAGTTTGCTGAATTATTTGAATAGTATTTAATTTATTATTGAAATTAACAGATTTATTAGTTAAAGTTAAATAACTTTGATAATACTTAACAAATAAATTTTGACTCAATAATTGTTCATATGGTGTTTTTAGATGATTAATATAATTTTCAAAATTAGTTTCTACAACTAATTGCTCATTAACTAAATTAAAATAATTTTTATCATAAAAATACTTATTAATAAAGTTTAGTAATAGATTAACAAAAGTATAAATAATTAAAATAATTATCAAATTAAAGTTGATATTATAGAACAAAATAAATGATAGGATAATTGAAACAATATTAGAAATAATTATTGGATAAAATCCAAAAGTAAATTTATTAATTAATGAAATAGCAAATACACGATTCTTAATTTCTGATGTTGATAATTGTTGAATTATTTTTGAATTATTACTTCCAAGCAATCCAACAACTTCTTTTGTTTTGTTAAATACATTAATTTGAATAATTTTATTAGCAATCTTATTTGAAATTAAATTAGCAAATAAATTTATTAAAATTGATCACAAAATAAATATCGAAATAATATATAAGTGTTTTTCAAGCTTAAAATTAATTAAATAATTAATAAAAATTTTATTGACAAATGGAAAGCTAAAGGAAATAAAAAATTCAATTAAATACACTAATAATAAATACAAGTTTTTAACATTGAAGGTATTGAAATTATTAATTTGTTCTGATTTAATTGTATTTTTGATTGTTTTGCTTTTAGTAAAATGTATTAAAACTTTTGCAAATTTATCAGTAAATTCTACAATTGTTTCTTTAATTACTTTATTAACTGCAGGATCAAAATAATAAACATAATGTTTATTAATTTTTGTAATTTCGACCATATGTAAGAAATTTTGATTTCTAATAATTGCAGCAATTGGAAATCCTGATTTTTCTAAATTGCATAATTGATCAATATTGGCATTAAAAGCATCAAATTTAAGACCGTATTTTTTAGCGATCGATAATAAGTTGTTTAATGAAATTCCATTTTTAGCATATATGGTCAAATTCTTTAATTCATTAATATCAATATCATCATCTAAAAGTCGTTGTATATTACGTTGCAACACATAAAGTGAGCAATCACGTTTGTCTAATTGTGTTGTTTTCATTTATTTTTAAATAAATTTATGAGTAAAAGCGAACTAAAAATGAACTAAAAATACACCAGGACAAAAAGATGAACATAAATTCCATCTTTTGTCCTGATGTATCTTAGACCTAAAATGTTACCTAAAACACTAGGATAACTATATTTTAAAAGTAAAATAAAACCACAAAACTGCATTATATATGCACTTTTGTGGTTTTTCATCTTAGTTTTATCGCCTTATATACCACTTTTGATATTATTTAGATTTATATTGAATAAATTGTCATACTATTTATTGGTAATTTTTCCATTTATTACTAAATATACTATAATATAGATATAAAAATTTTAAAACTCATTAAAATAGAGGAGTAATATGACAAAAAAAGAATTTGTTACTGAAGTTGCTGAACATAGTTCAATTGACGCAAAAGATGTAGATAAAGTTTTAGAATCAATGATCTTTGTTCTTAAAGAAGCACTGATTACCGAAGAAAAAGTTAGATTATCAAAACTTGGTATTTTCTCAACTCAAGTAAAACCAGCTAGAGTTATTAAAAATCAATTAACAAAAGAAGAATTAGAAATTCCACAAAAACGTGTAATTAAATACAAACCTTCTAAATACTTACGTGACCAAGTTGATATGAAAGCTTAATTCAAGAAATTAATATAACCCGGAAACTCTAAAATTAATAATTTAGAGTTTTTCTTTAGTTTTTCATAAGGTATTCTAGAACAATTATTAAATTCATTTAATAAGAGTTGAATATTTACTTTAAGAAAGACATTATAAAGTGAAAAATAAACTATAACAAAAGATATACCATTATTTTTATCAATTAAATCCAAATAATCTAATTGATGTTTTTGAAAATTTTGTTTTTCTAAGAACTTATCATTAGTGCTTTTTGCTTCAAAACAGATAAATTTACCTTTATACATTCCAATATAATCAACTGTACTCTTTTTACTTATATAACTGTTGGATAAAACTTTTTTATTGTTAATAGTTTTTACACTATAAAATGAAATAGGTAATGATTTCTTTTCGATAAAAGCAATATTACATGATCAAAAATAATCAATTGTATTATTAATTATTTTCTCTAAAAACATACCTCTATTTGATTGCATCAATTTTTAAATAATTTTTTTAATTAATAAAACCAAAAATAAACCAAAAAAGGAAAATATGGATAGAAGACTAAATATCAGTGATAAATATTTCAAATTAATTAATCAAGGTTCAAAAACAGTTGAAATAAGATTAAATGATCCTAGAAGATATGGTTTAAAAGAAGGAACATTAATCAACTTAATTAATGACCAAACTCAAGATGAATTATGTGTAAAAATTAAAAGAGTTACTAAATATAACTCTTTTAAGGATTTATTAACTAATGAAGATACTTCAAAAACTCAATTATCATTAAGCGATTTAGATGTTTTATATCAATTTTATTCAATTGAAAATGAAGCTAAATATGGAGTTTTAGCTATTGAAGTTGAAAAATTTGAACCATCATTAGATATGATAGAAAATTTTGTTTTTGACCTTGATGGAACTTTATTAAATGAACAAGGTAAAATTAATCCTCAAAATTACAAAATGCTATTAGAATTATCAAAACAAGGTAAAAATATAATTATTGCAACTGGAAGACCTTTATATACAGCAAAAAATATTATTAAAGATTTACCAACTAAATTTCCAATTATTTTTGCTAATGGTTCAATGATTTATGACTTAAAGCAACAAAAATTTATTAAAACATTTCCGATTGAAAAAGAATATGCTTTAAACATTTATAATCAAATGAATCAATGAGGATATGATTTACTAATTTATATTCCTGAATCAGTAATAGGGATTAATACATTTAAAACAGATTTTTTTAGTTCAAAAAATTACAATCATCGCATAGGCGAACAACACTTTTGAGAAAATCCTGATTTTAACACCAAGGATTATGATTTATGTAAGTTTTTAGTAATCAAAAGAAGCAATGAAGAAGAAAAATTTAATGATGTAATTAGTTTTATTAATAAAATCCCAAATGTTTATGGTGTGGTTTCTCAACCTCCATATTTAGATGTTATGTCAAGCAAAGCAACTAAAGGTAATGGGCTTAAGTATTTATTTGAACAATATAATTTAGATTTAAATAAAACAATATGTTTTGGTGATGCAGATAATGATGAGTCAATGTTTGAAATATGTAAATTTTCAGGAGCTACCGCCAATGCGTTTGAAAGCGTTAAAAGTAAAGCTCTATTCCAATGCTTAGATCATGATACTGATTGATTAGTACAATTTATCAATAAATTAAATAAAAAATAGGTGTATTTAGCAATAAATACACCTATTTTTTCAAAAAATTGTATAAAAAAATGGCGGAACAGAGAGGATTTGAACCTCCGCGGGACTTGCATCCCCTACAGTCTTAGCAGGACCGCCTCTTCAGCCACTTGAGTACTGTTCCACGTTTTTAGTAAAAAAATTATACCATTTATTAGTCGAAATAAAAAAATTATTTATTAAAGTTTTACGGTTCTTGGTTTTAGAGATTTTAAAAGTACTTAAGCAAGTACCTAGTTCTATATAGTTAAATTCTATAATATTTCATATAAATTACTAAAAAAGGATGTAGAAAAAGATGTGTTTTGTACAAAACACAAAAGTCGCAAAATTAAAATTTTCAAAATTTATGTTAGAAAAATTGTTTTTTATGTAAATTTAACAAGATTGAGCAAAGAGAATTCTTTCGTACTCATTAGGTGATAAGTACTTCCCATTGTATTTTAATGATTTTCTTGTTTTGTTATTAATTCTGTTCATTATCTCTTGAATTTCTTCTTGTGAAGTGTTGTCAAAAGTTTTTCCTTTTGGGAAAAATAGTCTTATTTCTCTATGCATATTTTCGATTGAACCTTTTTGTGATGATCGATAAGGATCGCAGTGATAAATTTGTCCTATACAATCAATTTTATCTAATAAATAATTCTCAGATCCATTATCAATTGT
Organism: Mycoplasma sp. NEAQ87857; assembly: GCF_009792315.1. Taxonomy (NCBI): domain Bacteria; kingdom Bacillati; phylum Mycoplasmatota; class Mollicutes; order Mycoplasmatales; family Mycoplasmataceae; genus Mycoplasma; species Mycoplasma sp. NEAQ87857. Next base: position 826,089 of record NZ_CP045542.1, read on the forward strand.
TAAGCTATCTATTCTTAAATTAAATGCTTTAATTAAGGTTTCTAAACCTTCTTTAGCAGCTAAAGCAGTTCTACCAATTTTGATTGAGTAAGCTTTTCTACTTTTTCTATTAAGTAATGTTAAAAGAACAGTTTTAGATCTTTTTGATCCTACTACTGTATCCATTTCATAGTCAAAAAAGTTTTGTCTTAAATTAATTTCTTCACTACGATATTTTATGTTTAAACCAATTTTCTTTTTCTTTTGTACTTGTTTTCTAGATAAAACAGAACTATACCCACGTTTTGAAACAATAGGTAAAATGTCTATAGGAAGGTTTAAATATGGTAATTTCAGTAAGTGGTAAATACTTTGTTCGCTAGTGATATATGAATTTGGGTTGCTTTCTATAAAGTTTAGTCTAATGTTAAAAATAGAAGTTTTAATAGCTCTAACACTTACTTTTTTAAATTTGTTCTTATTGTAATTTTTAGTTACTTCATTTAAATAAACAAAGAAATCTTTATATCTATTTTTCATAATTTGTTTTTGTAAAAAGTTTCTATGTTGTTCAGCTTGGTTTCTAGAGTCAAATCAATTTTTAATATTAAGTCATTGAATTTGTTGAAAGTACTGACCGCAATTATTGCATCTTTGACGTTTTGGAAAGTGTTTAACGTCGTTAAATTTCATTAGTTTATTAAAGTTTGAAACAATGCTTTTACGACTAAATCCAAGCTCTTTAGATATCTCTTTTAAGCTATTATTACTCTTTAGGCGATCAACCATTATCATAACACTTGATACGTTAAAATGATTAGGGTCAAACTTTCTCTTTGATGATAGCACTTGAATATAAAAGTCTGTATCAACTTTAGTTTTCTTAAAAAGGTAATGCTTATAAACTTTGATATTTTGTTTATTATTTAAATGGTTTGAGATGAATTGTTTAATGCAAATAGGTTTAACTATTGGACTTTTACGTTTATTCATTATAATTAAGTTGGTTTCCTTTCGTTTATTTTTTTCTATATATATTTTACTAGGAAACTAAAAGCACGGACCCTTAAACCGGGAACCGTGCTTTTTTAATGAATAGTAAAATTATATATTTTTCACAAAGTGTATAAAAAAATCCTATTTTATAGCATCATAGAGGTATCTATTATCTATAAAATAGGATTAAAATCTATTCTTTATTTTGATTAAAATTATTATTTAATTTTTGAAGTTCTTCAAGAATTAATTGATCAGTTGTAGGAACAACTGGTGATGGAACTGTTGGGTTTTTTCTTTCTTTAATTTCTTTTCTTTTGTTTGAAATTACAAAATATGTAACTAAAACTAAGAATATTACAAGATTAACAATTACTAAAGAAATAACTGCAGCTAGAAAGTTTCCAATTCTAACATCGCCTCATTTCAATTGTTTAATATCATCAAGTTTTAAATGGGCTATAATTGGAGCCATAATAATATCATCAGAAATTGATTTAACTACAGCACCAAAAACAGTTCCTAATAAAAGACCAATAGCTAACATTAAAAAGTTACCTTTTTTCAATGAACCTTTTGCATCTTTTAATGATTTTTTGAATAAATTCATAATTCTCCTTTACTTATTATGTTTAACATATCATAAACTAAAAATTAATAAACAAGAATTTTATTTTAATTTTATGCACTAACTAATGGGTAAATCAAAGCAATAGCACCTGCAAAAAACATCAATGCTAAAAATAAAGTTGAGTTGTATTTAGCTCTTTGTCATGAAGGAAGATACATTCCAGTTTTTTCGTAAGTGATGTTTTGTCTTCTAGGATTTTCTTTTATAAAATCATCTAGTTGTCTTTTTTTGTATTGTTTAAGTGCTGGTAATGAATATTTATAATAAACAAATAAACAAATTGCAGATAATACTAAAAAAGCAATTAATAAAGCTAAATATAAATATCAAGTTGATGTGTCTTTAGGAGTGCTAACAGTACTACCAATTTCAGGTTGACTATTTAAAAATAGTTGATTTAATTGATTAATCATTTTAATTTTCCTCTTTATTATTTTGAATCAATAATGCTAATTCATCTAATTGATCTTGTGAAACCACTGAAGGAGCACTAGTAAATACATCTTCATTTTTTGAGTTTTTAGGAAAAGGTATTACATCTCTGATGGTGTTTTGGTTAGCTAAAATCATAATGATTCTATCTAATCCTAACCCAATTCCACAGTGAGGAGGTACTCCATATTCTAAAGCTTGTAAAAAGAAACCAAATTTACTTTGTTGTTCTTCTTTAGACATTTGAATTAATTCAAACATTTTTTCTTGTAGTTGTTTATCATAAATTCTAGCTGAACCACTACCTAATTCAAAACCGTTTAAAACTAAATCATAACTTCTTGCTCGAATTTGATCTTTTTCTAAAGAGTTTAATTCTTCTAACGAATGATCAAATTGGGTAAATGGGTGATGAGCAGCTGCTCATTTATTAGTTTCTGCATCATATTCAAACATTGGTCAATTAACTATTCAAGCAAAGTTATATTCATCTTTTGCTCAATTGTATCAAGAGTTTAATTCAACTCTTAAAGCACCTAAAGCTTGAGATGCATTTTCGAATGTATTAGCACAAATTAAGTATGTACCATCTTTTTGTTCTTGAGATTTAATAAGTTGTTTAGATGCTTCAAGTACTTTATTAGCAAAGTTAGTTTGCTTAATTTCACCATTTTCCACAGTCATAAAGAATAAAGCATTTACCTTATTCTTTTTAGCTATTTCTTCAAGCTTTTTAAAGTCTTTTTTAGTAATGATTTCTTGAATTTTAAGCATTCTTTTACTTGGAGCTGATTTAATAATATTAAAATCAGTATCATTACAAAAATCATTAATATCTACTATTTTGTTATCGTGTCTTAAATCAGGTTTATCTGAACCATAGTCTCTAATACAATCATCAAAATTCAATCTTTGAAAAGGTATTTGAATATCGATGTTTTTTACTTTTTTAAGTACATATTGAAATAATTGTTCAATTTTAGATTGAAAAATTTCAACATCCATATAACTTACTTCAATATCTAATTGAGTAAATTCTGGTTGACGATCTTTTCTTGAATCTTCATCTCTAAAACATCTAGCAAATTGGAAATAACGTTCAAATCCTGAAATCATTAATAATTGCTTAAATAATTGAGGGCTTTGAGGTAAAGCATAAAATCTACCTTGTTTTCTTGTAGGAACTAAAAAGTCTCTAGCTCCTTCTGGAGTTGCTTTAGTTAAAAAAGGAGTTTCTAATTCTAAAAAGTCATTTTGTTGCAAGAATTCTCTTACAGCAAACATAAAATTATTTTTTAGAATAATATTATTTTTCATTACGTTTCTACGTAAGTCTAAGAATCTGTATTTTAATCTTAATTCTTCTTTAATTTCAATATCATCTCTTATTTGAAAAGGTATTTCATTAGCACTTGATAAAACTTTGTAATCATCAACTACAACTTCAATTTCCCCTGTAGGGAGATTTAAATTAACATCTTTTCTTTCAACTACAGTTCCAGAAACTTCAAGCACACTTTCTTTACTAAAATGAATTGGTTGATTAAAAACTAATTGAGTAATTCCGTATCTATCTCTTAAATCAACAAAGTTTAATTCACCAAATCTACGTTTATTTGCTACAAATCCATAAAGTGTTACTTTAGAACCAATGTCGCTTTTTCTTAATTGATTATTATTTATTGTTTTATTCATCATAATCTAACATAACTCCTTCTATTAATTCATCTAAAAATTCTTCATCTAAAGCATCAGATGGATCAATATGATCATTAATAAATAAGGTTAAATCAGTAATACCTTTTGGATCATCTGAGAACATAATTTTTTCATTAGTATTTAAATCTTTAACAATAAATACTGATTCAGGTAATTTAGGGTCATCACAAATTAAAATACTTGCATTGTATGATTTAGCTTTATCAAATATCTTTTTAGATTTAATCAATGAGTATTCTGTATGAACTTGATTAAATAAAGTTCTTAAAAAGGTATTTGTAATAGTTAATAAAGAATTTAAATTTTCTTGACTAACGCTTGCAGCAACAAAAATATTTGCTCCTTTAAGTTTTTGTTTAAAATCATTTGATTCAATAATTTTAGGTCCAATAATAGCAATTAATCTATCTACTCCAAAACCAAAACCAACACTAGATAATTTTGGTCCTCCTAGTTGATTGATTAAATTAGAATATCTACCTCCACCAATTAAGGTGCTTTGGCTTCCAGTATTTTCATCTAAAGATACAAATTCAAAAACAACTTCATCATAGTAATCTAAACCTCTAACTAAATCACTAGACACTTCATAACTAATTTCATTAGCATCTAAGTATTTAAGTACATTATCAAAATATTCTTTTGATTCTTTACTTAAAAACTCAGTAATTTTAGGTGCGTTTTTAACAAAATCTAATGTAGAATCTACTTTATCATCTAAGATTCTTAGAGCTTTCTTTTGATCTAATCTCATTTGAGATTGTTTTGAAAGTTGATCATAGTAAGGAGTAAGGTATTCAATTAATTTAGCTTCATATTTTTGTCTAGTTTCAAAATCTCCAATAGTATTAATTTTTAAAGTAAATGGAATTTCTAAGCTATTTAAAATAAAGTTAGCTAATTGAATTACTTCAACATCTTTATAGTAGTTTTTTTCTCCAATTAATTCAACACCTGCTTGATAAAATTGTCTATAACGTCCTTTTTGAGGTTGTTCATATCTAAACATAGGCCCAAAATAAGCAAATTTTTCATTATTTACATATCATTTGTTTTCAATTAAAGCTCTTACAAAACTAGCTGTCCCTTCAGGTCTTAAGCAAATTTCTCTATTCCCTTTATCAACAAATTCATACATTTCTTTATTTGCTATTTCAGAATCAGCAACTGAACGTTTAAATAATGATGTGTGTTCTAAAATTGGGGTTTCAATCATTTGATAATTGTAATTTTGTATTAAAGACATAAATATGTCACGAATAAATTCTTTTACTTGAAAATCAATAGCATTATAGTCTTTAGTACCTTTAACTTTATTAATCATATTTCTCCTTATTTTAATTAATTTATAGCTATATTTAATAGTTTATAAATTATATTTTATTTATAAAATTAAATTTCGATTTATAAGCATTTTTTAATTATTTTTTTAATTTTTTTAGTTTTAAAAATTAAATTTCAAAATGCAAAAAATCTATTAAGTTTATTCTTGATATTTTTGTCATTGTAATTAGCTTTAATCGTAATTCACTCATTAGCTAAATGTTTATAAACATAAAAGTTTATTTTTTTATTGTTATTATTATTATTTTTCATTTCAAGATTAACCAAATAATGAGTGGTTTGATCTTGAAAATTAACAATTTTACTGTTATTTCAATCTATTTTTCATTTATGTTTTAAATTAAAATTATCAATAATTTGTTTTAAATTATCATTGGTTAATTTATTTAAATCCATATATGAACAATTAATTGTAAAGTGTTTAATAATGTTGCTTTTAAAGAAGTTTTTCATCTTTTTATATTTTAGATAAAGCAAATTATTATTCTTTTTATAAGTATCAAGCATTTTACACACCTGAAAAACCAAATTATAATTACTGTAATCAATAGGATTATCAATAATATTAATTAAATTATTTTTATCAATTGAATCTACATAAGTTCAATTAAAACCAAGTGAGCTAAGCAAATTAGTTATTTCATTAATTTGATTAGGTTTAATAATGATTTGATCTTTTTGATCAAAATTTTTATTCTTTCAACTAAAAGAATAAAAATTAATTAATAAATATAATAATTCATCACTTTTAATTTCGTTATACGAAGGTATTTTATACCATAATTTACTTTTAATTTTAAAAGCAAATTTAAAATTTTTCTTTTGATTATACAAAATAAATACATCTGATTTTTTATATTTTAAATACCTAATGTATTTAAAGAAAAACTTATTTGAAAAAAATGATTTGTTAGATTTCTTTTGTTGGAGTTGTAAATGATTTGTAATTTTTTTAAGAATAAAGTCAATGTTTGTCATTGAATTTAAATCACTTGCATATGAATAACTATTAATTTGAGTAGCTTGATGATATTGATCAAATTCAATTGAATTATAAATTTGATCAATAGAAACATAATTAACATTACTTTGGTCATTTGTAAAATTAATTATTTCATCAAAATGTATCATCGTTTCAACTAAATTAGTCATTTGGTTAATAGATATTAATTTATTTTGGTCAAATAATTTCACATATCAAAATTGATCAAATTCATTGAATTCAAAATAAATAGCATAATCATAATTATTTTTAATTTCATTTTGAAATAAAAATGGATCAATGGTGTTTTTTGCAACAAAGATTCGGTTATTAAAAATACTATTGATGCTGTAATTTAATAAATCAAAATCTTTATTACAAGCAATAAAGATTTTTTTATCAATTATTTGTTTGGTGAATAAATAAGAAATTATAGAAATGGTATAAGTATTTAATGCATTAGTTGCTTCTTCAAAGTTTTTAAACTTAATTCCATATGGTGTGATTTGTGGTTTTGATTGAATATTAACAAGAAATAAATCATCTTTTATTTTTGTTTCAATATCAAAATCAAGATTAAATTTATTGTAAATATGTTTTCAAATTGATAAAGCTGTATGCATATTTTTCCATTTCTGTAGATAATGTTTGAATTTTACCAAATTTCATAAAAAATAGACTATTAAATATAATATATATTATATTTATATAACAAATTTTGTAAAAAATTTAAATTTTTTAATAATAAAGCTTGGGGAACGATAACTTTCATTTTACATTTTGCATAACTTTCATTTTACATTTTGCATAACTTTCATTTTACATTTTGCATAACTTTCATTTTACATTTTGCATAACTTTCATTTTACATTTTGCATAACTTTCATTTTACATTTTGCATAACTTTCATTTTACATTTTGCATAACTTTCATTTTACATTTTGCATAACTTTCATTTTACATTTTGCATAACTTTCATTTTACATTTTGCATAAATTGATAATAAAAATATTAGTAAAATAATATAATTTATTTATGGAAACACTTGAATTTAGTAGATTTTTAGAAGAAAAAGTTAGTGAGTACTTACAAACTTTTGGGTGTGTTGTAATAAAGGGTCCAAGGTTTGTAGGTAAGACTTATTTGAGTAAGAAATTTAGTAAGTTAAATATAGATCTTTCTAACGCAAAAAAAGAGTTCTTAGAAGCAGCTAGAATCAGCCCTCATTCGATATTAGAACAAAGTGTAAAACCAGTACTTATTGATGAATGACAATTAGCACCACAATTATGAACTGCTGCAAAGAATATAATTGACGAAAAAAATAATGATCGAGGATTATTTATTTTTACTGGATCTGTTCAATTGAAATATATGGATATAAAAGAATTTGGTATAGGTCGATTTGGTTCATTAGAATTATGACCTTTAAGTTTATATGAAAGTAGAGATTCTAACGGTGCAATTTCACTAAAAGATATAAAAGATGAAAAATTTAAAACAACATTTTTCAAAGAACCAATGACCTTAGAAAAAGTTATTCAATTAACTTTTAGAGGCGGATTCCCTGTATGTGTAAAAAATGAAGGTTATTCAAGAATTAATAAAGAATATATAAAACAAACAATTGAATCGCTAAATATTATAGATGGATACAAAAACACAGATAAACATAAATTTGAGATGTTTTTACGATTAATGGCTTTAAGGGTCGGGAATATTATTTCTAATGAAAATTTAATTAATCAATTATCAAAAAGTGATAGTGAAAAAATCACCAGACCAACAATTAATAAATATATGGAAATTTTAAGAAACCAATTTTTAATTGATGAATTATCTTCATATGATTCAAATGTTATTTCGCCATATAGAATAATCAAAAAGAAAAAACTTTATTTTTATGATCCGAGTTTAGCACTAGCTGCTCCTGACTTTTGCAGTTAAAAAATTTTTACTTATATACATAGTATATAAGTAATATTAATTTTTTTACTTGTTATTCTGTTAGAATATGATATAATGCGAATATGTTTGTGAAAATTAGTAAAGTAAGTGGTGTTGAATATGTAACACTAGTGGAATCAAAATGAGACAAAGTTAAAAAGAAAGCAGTTCATAAAGTTGTACAAAGATTGGGTAGAAAAGAAGATTTAATAGCAAACGATCCACTTGCTATTGAAAAATTAAAAGAAGAATGTAAAAAGTCAAAAGCAAAAATATCAGAAGCAAATCAATTAGTAACTGATGTTATGGATTCACTTCTTCATAATGTACTTCTTACTGATAACGAAACTTTAGACACTATGTGTTATGGTAATTTGATTTATAGAAAATTATTCAAAACACTAAAGTTAGACAAGTTTTTCAATAAAGTTGATAAAAGTTATAGGACAAAATACTCACTTTCTGAACTTACAGAATTCTTAGTAACTTCAAGAATTTTAAGACCTGAATCAAAACTTCAAACTTTCAATCAAAAAGAAAAATTTATTACAAATTATGACTTTTCTCTTGAGTCAGTTTATAGATCACTTGAAAAAATTGGTAAAGAAAAAAGCAAGGTTGTAAGTTATTTAAACAAACAGTTATCAAGCTTGTACAATAGAGATTTAACACATTGTTATTATGATGTAACAACAATTTATTTTGAAAGTTTTGACGCTGATGAATTAAGAAATTTTGGTTTTTCAAAAGACTTAAAAGTGAATCAAACACAAGTGGTTTTAGCACTTGCTATTGATAACAAAGGTATTCCTATTACATATGAAGTTTTTCCCGGAAATACTAATGAATTCAAAACATTTTTACCATTTTTAGAGAGTTTGAAAAACAATTTTGGTTTCCAAAACATCACAATTATTGCTGATAAAGGCTTAAATTCTAAAAATAACCTATTAGAAATGAAAAAATTAGGTTACAACTACATCATTACTGAAAAAATAAAATCATTAGATAAAAAGGTGTCTGATGCATTTGATTTAGATACTTTTGAAAGTGTTACAGATAAATTTTTCGTGAGAAAAATACCTGTAATTGACTATGTTAATAGTGACGAAAAAGTCTATGCTCTAGATGATGAATTAGTTTTAACTTACTCAAGCGAAAGATCAAAATATGACTTATATCACATTGAAAAATTAAAACAAAAAGCTACTAAACTAATTGAACAAAAGAACCATACAACATACAAATCATCTATTAATACAGGTGGCAAAAAGTATATTTCAAGTAAAGTTGAAAACGTTGAATTCAATCAAAAACAATATGATAAAGATTTAAAGACAATTGGGTTTTATGGGATAAGAACTAATATTAAAGAAATTGATCCAATGAAAATTTATAAACAATTAAGAGGTTTATGAAAGATTGAAGAATCTTTTAGAGTGCTTAAAACCAATTTTGAAGCAAGACCAGTTTATGTGTGAAAAAAGGAATCTATTTTAGGTCATTTCTTAATTTGTTATATATCTTTAGTTATTCAAAGATATCTTGAATTATTATTAAAAGAAACAGTAAATTTTGAAAAAGATGATCAATATTTAACTACATCTAAAATTATAAAAACCTTAAATGAGAAAGCTACAGTAGTCATTTGAGGAGAAGATAAAGAACATTTTTTAAGATTAAAAATGGATGAAGGACTTACAAGAATATTAAAAGCATTTAATATTAATTCACTACCTAAATATGGTAAGGTTGAAAATTTAAGTTCTATTATACTAGGAAAAAGATAAACAAAAAGACGAAAACGCAATAAATACAGGGGTTTTCGTCTTTTCTTTAACCATAACTGCAAAAGTCAGGTGAACTTAGCTTGCTCATCATTAATTAATTCACTAGTTTTCTCTAAAATTCCTAATTCAACTATAGGATCTAATACATAATTTGTTTTTTGAGTAATAGCAGCAAAATTCTCTTGCTTAATTCTAAAGAAGTTATCAAAATCTATATAATATGTTTCATTTTCATTTAAATTTAAAGTAAATTGATTAATTAAGTTTTTCCTGACTTTTGCAGTTAAAAAATTTTTACTTATATACATAGTATATAAGTAATATTAATTTTTTTACTTGTTATTCTGTTAGAATATGATATAATGCGAATATGTTTGTGAAAATTAGTAAAGTAAGTGGTGTTGAATATGTAACACTAGTGGAATCAAAATGAGACAAAGTTAAAAAGAAAGCAGTTCATAAAGTTGTACAAAGATTGGGTAGAAAAGAAGATTTAATAGCAAACGATCCACTTGCTATTGAAAAATTAAAAGAAGAATGTAAAAAGTCAAAAGCAAAAATATCAGAAGCAAATCAATTAGTAACTGATGTTATGGATTCACTTCTTCATAATGTACTTCTTACTGATAACGAAACTTTAGACACTATGTGTTATGGTAATTTGATTTATAGAAAATTATTCAAAACACTAAAGTTAGACAAGTTTTTCAATAAAGTTGATAAAAGTTATAGGACAAAATACTCACTTTCTGAACTTACAGAATTCTTAGTAACTTCAAGAATTTTAAGACCTGAATCAAAACTTCAAACTTTCAATCAAAAAGAAAAATTTATTACAAATTATGACTTTTCTCTTGAGTCAGTTTATAGATCACTTGAAAAAATTGGTAAAGAAAAAAGCAAGGTTGTAAGTTATTTAAACAAACAGTTATCAAGCTTGTACAATAGAGATTTAACACATTGTTATTATGATGTAACAACAATTTATTTTGAAAGTTTTGACGCTGATGAATTAAGAAATTTTGGTTTTTCAAAAGACTTAAAAGTGAATCAAACACAAGTGGTTTTAGCACTTGCTATTGATAACAAAGGTATTCCTATTACATATGAAGTTTTTCCCGGAAATACTAATGAATTCAAAACATTTTTACCATTTTTAGAGAGTTTGAAAAACAATTTTGGTTTCCAAAACATCACAATTATTGCTGATAAAGGCTTAAATTCTAAAAATAACCTATTAGAAATGAAAAAATTAGGTTACAACTACATCATTACTGAAAAAATAAAATCATTAGATAAAAAGGTGTCTGATGCATTTGATTTAGATACTTTTGAAAGTGTTACAGATAAATTTTTCGTGAGAAAAATACCTGTAATTGACTATGTTAATAGTGACGAAAAAGTCTATGCTCTAGATGATGAATTAGTTTTAACTTACTCAAGCGAAAGATCAAAATATGACTTATATCACATTGAAAAATTAAAACAAAAAGCTACTAAACTAATTGAACAAAAGAACCATACAACATACAAATCATCTATTAATACAGGTGGCAAAAAGTATATTTCAAGTAAAGTTGAAAACGTTGAATTCAATCAAAAACAATATGATAAAGATTTAAAGACAATTGGGTTTTATGGGATAAGAACTAATATTAAAGAAATTGATCCAATGAAAATTTATAAACAATTAAGAGGTTTATGAAAGATTGAAGAATCTTTTAGAGTGCTTAAAACCAATTTTGAAGCAAGACCAGTTTATGTGTGAAAAAAGGAATCTATTTTAGGTCATTTCTTAATTTGTTATATATCTTTAGTTATTCAAAGATATCTTGAATTATTATTAAAAGAAACAGTAAATTTTGAAAAAGATGATCAATATTTAACTACATCTAAAATTATAAAAACCTTAAATGAGAAAGCTACAGTAGTCATTTGAGGAGAAGATAAAGAACATTTTTTAAGATTAAAAATGGATGAAGGACTTACAAGAATATTAAAAGCATTTAATATTAATTCACTACCTAAATATGGTAAGGTTGAAAATTTAAGTTCTATTATACTAGGAAAAAGATAAACAAAAAGACGAAAACGCAATAAATACAGGGGTTTTCGTCTTTTCTTTAACCATAACTGCAAAAGTCAGGAGTTATTTTTAGTAGGAAAAATCGTTTAAGATATGTATTTATACATCGTTTCACTTTTATTTGAGAGTATTTTAAAACAGAAACATTAGTATGTTATGATAAAGATGATGCTAGTGCATGACCTTTACATATTCAAAATATTCAACAATCTATCGAATCTGAAAGTGATCAAGAAGTAATTGACAGAGCTTATCAAAAAATCCAAGAATACCGAGAATCAAAAGTTAATAAAAATTAAATACCACTATCCAATAACTAACATAAGTTAGTTATTTTTTAATATCTTTAAATTTATATTTTTTTCATATATAATCAAAACATAAAAATAAGGAAGTTTTACATGAAAAATAAATTTAATGCAAATTTAGTAAACCTTTATATTTTACAAGTAGTTGCTGCTATTTGATTTATCCTACCCATATTGATAAATATAGCTTTTATTGATTTACCAAAACGAACTATAATTTTTAACTATATTTCACTTGGGATTGCTTGTTTTTTTCAATTGTTTTTCATTATATATCTAATTTCTTCTATTAAAAAAGGAATGAGATTACAATTGTTTTACCAAGATTTTAAAGGTAAATATGATGATTTATTTATTGAAAAATTTAGACACATAACTGCATATATATTTAACAGAGACTTAATGCCGGATTTTTGTTATAAAGGGCGTTCTAACCTTAAAAAAATGAAATATAAGCAACCTGAATATGTTGATAGTATATATCTTACCGAGTGAAAAGATAGGAGATTAAAATACTTAAGTATTTGAATTTTAATATTTAATTGACTCAAATGTTGAACGCTAGCCACTTATGTAATTCCGTTCTTTTTATACTTACCAATTGTTTTAATGTTAGGAACACCAAGGCCTAATTATCTTTGGATTTTGGTGCTTTCAACGCCAGGAATCGCTTTGGTGTTCGAATCTTTTATCGATCTATTTTTATATAAAATATCATTCGAATCCTTTGCGTTAATCAATAATCCATATTCGCAAATCAATAAATTCATAGCTTATATGAATAGATATAGTCATGATTATAATAGGGTAATCTTTAGTAAGAAGAATCGTTTGAGATATATTTTTATACATCGTTTCACAAACCTTTGGGAATATTTTAATAGCAAAGACTTAATATGTTATGATGATGATGATGTTAAAGAATGAATTTTTCTCATCCCTAACTTTGAAGCATCTATCGAAACTGAGCAAGACCAAGAAGTAATTGACAGAGTTAATCAAAAAATCCTAGAATATCAAGAATCAAAAGCTAATAAAGAGCGAAATTAATATAACAAAAAGCAACTAACTATGCCTGCGTTTCCCACTTTATACCTAAAATAAAAAACCGACCAGATACCCTAGCGATCTAGTTGGTTTTTTTGTTCATTTTTAAAATTTCTAGGGTAGTTTTAATTAATTTCATTATTTGATAATGAGTTTCACGTTCTTCGTTTCAATTTGATTGTTCTCTTACGAGAATTTTATTTTCGTATTCTTTGTTTATTCAAACCTCTTCAATCGCTTTTACGATTGAGTTCTTTGTAATTGGTTTTTCTAGGTTTAATGTTGTATTAACTTTATAAGTTAGGTAAGTCATCATAACCAACGAAATAAAACATAAAGCTATATGACCTAAAATATGTTTTTCTGATGAAAAATAAATTGGTCTAAGTTGTAAGTTTCCTTTTCAAAACCTAAAGTTTTCTTCGATTTTTCATTGTCTTGCATAAGTATCAATAATTTTCTTAGCATCTAAGTCAAATCTATTGGTTTCATACACATAAAATCCATCAAACTTTTTATCTTTTTGTATTTTTTCATGATCTAGTGTGTAATAAACTTTATTATCACTTATTTTAAAATATTTGTGTTTTTGTGAATTTAAGCTTTTAACTGGTACTTTTCCATTCACAGCTGATCGATTAAAGATTTTTTCAAACACTTCTCTATCATGTTTATCTTTTTCGTATCTTTTTTCAGATCAAGTAGCAATTAATCTACGATTATGACCATTTGGACGATTTTTTAACCCGTATAAAGAAGGATTTGTAATTTCTTTATAAAATAGTTTTTCATCTAAACTTAAATAATGTGAACCATCTAAAACTCAATTTTTAACATCACTTTTTGATCCTTTTAATTTATAAGAGATTATAAATTTATAACCTTTTTGCTCTAAAAATCTTATGTTTGAACTAACGCTCATTCCTCTATCGGCAACGATAGTAACATTCTTGATTTTGTATATTTTTTCAAGTTCAATCATAAAAGGAATAAAAGTTTTGCTATCAGGGGTATTACCAGGAAAAACTTTATAGTGTAAAGGGATTCCGTTTTTATCAGTGATCATCCCGATAACAAACTGATCTTCTTTAAATTTTCCATCTTTTGAATACCCAGGTTGTTTCAATCCTTCTTTGTCAAAAGTTTCAAAATAAATTGTAGTGCTATCAAATCATAAAACTTCAACTTCACGATCTTTGTTTTCAATAATTGCATCGTTAATATTTTGTAACATTTGCTCTCTGTTGTCATAAATGTAGTCTAATGAGCGATAAAACGAGTTTTTGCAAGTCGCAAATTTATTAGTTTTCTTGCTATTTAAATATGTTTGTAGCATTGATTGTGGTTTTGATATTCTTTGAAAAATTTGATATTGAACCAATAAATTTAAATCTTTCTTTCTTGTATCTTTACATTTTCTAAATAGATCAAAATGATCAAATAAACCAGAAATTACTTCTAAACCAGGATATTCTTCAAAAACCTGTCTTTTTACATTCTCTTGTTGAGTTTTTTCGTTAATAAGTTTTAAAATATCTTCTCTTTCATAGTGTATTGGAGCGTCTTTCAATATACCTTTTAGGTATTCAACTGGATTTTCTCACTTTTCTTCATAAACTTTGATATTTCCAATTCCAAACTTTTTAATATAACCTGGTTTTGTTGAATCTTTTAAACATGCTGATAAATATGTTGCATATTGAGTTGTTTGTTTAGCAATAACTCAAGCTAAACCTTTATTAACTCTTTTTCTTCCTCTTACTTTTTTGGCCATTATACCTCAATTATACACTATTTTTCTATCTCTATACCGAAAAAAATTATTTTTTATTATTATTTATAATAATAAAAAATAAGCAGCTTAAAAAGTGCTTATTTTCCTGTGTTTCCAAGTTTTAGCCAATTTTTTAGCACTTTTCCATACTTACTATACTACGTATAGTAAAAAAATTATTTTTTCCACATAATTACATTGTAATTATGGTATAATTAGGAGTATGAAAAAAGAAAAGTGAATTATTGTTAGAAGTAAAAGAAAAGACACATACTACATCACAGCAGCTATCTCAAATGGTCATGCTAGAGGTTATAAGAGAAGTATTGGTTTGGGGAATTTAGAAAAATTAGAAAAATCTACAAAAGACCCAATTAATCTCTTAAAAGAAGCTTGTGTTAATTGAGATCCTGAATGACCTAAAGATAAAATTTTGCAAGAAGTAAATAGAGTTCTTAAAAATTCAGTTGTTGAATCAAAAGTTGTAAATTATGGTCATCAGATTTTATTTAACACAATTGATGACTTGGATATTTTTGAGAAAACTAAAGAAACAAGATCAAAAGAATTAATAAAAATATTGAAATTTATAATTTCAACACGTATCTTAAAACAACAAAGTCTTATTAAAACTTTTGAAAGTATCCCAGATTATGAAATAGAATTTGATTCAAAAAAGACAACATTCTACAACTCTTTAGATTATCTTTCAGACAATAAAACAACTATTTTAAAAAACATCAATAATTCATTAATTTCTAAAAACCTAAGATCTGTTGATGTTATGTGATTTGATTCATCAACTGTATATTTTGAAACTTTTACAAGTTTAGGTCTTAAACACCCTGGATATTCAAAAGATGGAAAATTCAAAGAAGATCAAATTGTAGTGGGTTTAATCACTGATGAAAATGGTATTCCAATCCATTACAAATTATTTAAAGGCAATACAGCTGACCCAAATACTTTCATTCCATTTATCAACGAAATCAAGAAAATTTACAACCTTAGAATGGTTACAATAATTGCTGATAGAGGAATGAGTACCAATAAAAACATTAGATTCCTAGAACAAAATAATATTGATTTTATAATCTCTTACAGATTAAAAATCGCTACTAAAAGAACTAAATTATTCGCTCAAGATCCTGAAGGATATGTTGATTTAGATAATTTTAAATTTAAAGAAGAAACTTATGAATCGCTATGACAGAAAAAACGTCCAAACGGAAGAACTAGACGTAGAATAATAACTTATAGTGAAAAACGTGCTAAAAAAGATAAACAAGATAGACAAATTCTTATTGATAATTTCAATAAAAAAGCTAAAAATGGTATTGTTGCTCAAGCTGATTTGCTTGCTGGTAAAAAATACAAATTCTTTAAAGAAATTGAAAATGGTAAAACAACTTCATACAAGTTAGATTATGAAAAAATCGAGAGAGATAAAAAGTTTGATGGTTTATACGCTTACGAAACATCAAGACACGATCTTACAGTTCAAGATGTTGTTGATTTATATGCAAAACAATGACAAGTTGAAGAAAACTTTAGAACATTAAAAAACGCTTTAAGAATCAGACCTGTGTATGTGCGAAGTGACAAACACATTGAAGGA
The DNA here is from genome assembly GCF_009792315.1 of Mycoplasma sp. NEAQ87857. Taxonomy (NCBI): domain Bacteria; kingdom Bacillati; phylum Mycoplasmatota; class Mollicutes; order Mycoplasmatales; family Mycoplasmataceae; genus Mycoplasma; species Mycoplasma sp. NEAQ87857. Next base: position 842,742 of record NZ_CP045542.1, read on the forward strand.
TATTTTCTTTTATGCTTTATATCATTGGTTCTTATGAGATATTTACTAACTTTAGTAAATAAAAACTTAGAACCTGTATTAGGTGTTAAAAACGAAAGATTTACTAACACAAGATTAATAAAAGCAATTTTAAGTGCTAATAAATATGTTGAAGTGATAAATTCAAAAATTATCACTGAAAAATTAATAGAAAATAAAGATAATATGCAATATTTAAATGATTTTGCTATTATCAAAAAGATATTAGAAACTCAAAAACCTTAAATTACAATGTAAATTTTTGAAAAAGTTAAAAAAAGAGCAATAAAATGCTCTTTTTATCGTTTTTTGTTAAAACTTGGAAACTCAGGAGTTAAGCTTAAAATTATTACTACAATGATTAATAAATTTAAACCAATTTTGAAATCATGATTATATTTTTTAAGAAAATTCATTTATTCTCCTTTAACTTAAACATATTTTATTACTTTATTTTTAAAGTAATAAAAAAAAGCCTATTTAAAGGCTTATTCGACAATAAAGCTTACTTTGATGTCGGCTCATTGTTGTTATTATATATCAATTTAATTAAATATCAAGTTTTTTCTTAGGTCTTCCACGCTTTTTAGGAGCAGATAGAGTATGATTATCTTCTTTAATTTCTTCTACTTTTTTATCTTTAGAAGTTTTAGAGCTAGATTTTTTAGTTGTTTTATTTTTAGGTGTTGATTCAACAACAAGATCATTTGTCACTTGTTTTTTAGGTCTTCCACGTTTTTTAGGAGCGGGTTTAATTGGTTCTTGAGACTCAGCAACAACTTCTTTTTGTTTTTCTTCTTTTAGTGCTTCTTTTTCAATGGTTGTATTATCTTTAATTTCAACAGCTTTTTCTTGTGCTTCAACTTCTAATTTTTTCTTTGGTCTTCCACGTTTTTTAGAAGTTAGAACAACAACTTTTTCTTGATCATTTTGTTCTTCTATAACTTCTGTAGTTGATTCTACCACTTTGGTTTCATTTGTAGTTTCTTGTTTTTTAGGTCTTCCACGTTTTTTAGCAACTGCCTTAATTGGTTCTTGAGGTTCAATAATAACTTCTTTTTGTTTATCTTCTTTTACTACCTCTTCAGTTTTTGCTTCTTCCTGTTTTAAGTCTTGCTCTTTAGTAATTGATTTCTTAGGTCTTCCACGTTTTTTAGCAACAGGTTTTTCAATTATTTCTGTTGATTCTACAACATCTAATACTTGATTATCTACATTATTATCTTCAGTAATTGAAGCTTCATTTTCTAATATTTCATTAATTTCTTTGGTTTCATTTGCTGTTTGGGTGTTTTCTACTGGTGCATTTGTTTGTTTGTTAGTAACTTCTTCAATTGGTTGTGTAGTTTCACTAGATACTTCATTTTCTACTGTTTCGTTAATTTCTTTAGCTTCATCTATTATTGTTTGAGTATTTTCTGCTGGTGCATTTGTTTGTTTGTTAGTAACTTCTTCAATTGGTTGTGTAGTTTCACTAGTTGCTTGATTTTCTACTGGAGTAGGTTGAATAACACTTTGAATAATTCTGTTAAACATACTTGTAACTTGATCTAAAGGTGTGTAGGTATGTAATTCTTGAGATTCATCTCATAATAACTCAGTATCATTAGTGCTATTTTCTTTATGTTCTTGATTTTCAATGATTTGTTGATCTATTTGATCATTGTAAATAGCATCATTATTTGACTCGTTATTTAATGGTAACTCTTCTACAGCTTCATTAGTTATTGTATTATTTAAAGTTTCTTCTATTTGAGCTTCAGCATTAGAATTATTGTCTAATTCTGCTTGAGTTTCTTGCTCAATTTCGTTCATTCTACGTTTAATTGAGTTATATAAATCTAATAATGATTGTTCTTGTTCTTCTAATGGTAAAGTAGGATCAAATTGGTATGATGAAAGAATTTGGTTAAATAATTGATCAGCTCTGATTTCTTTAGTAATGAGAGATTTTTTACCCATTCTATTACTAAAGATTCTAAGCATAACACCATAAGCGATACTATCTAACATTCTTTCAAACATTTTAGTACCTTCATCAGTATAAATTTGATAAGGGTTTTTTTGTGAATATTGAACTAAATTAACATTTGAACGCAATTTGTCCATTTTATTAATGTGTTTTTGTCATTTTTCATCTAAAGTTTGTAAAATAACACGTTTTTGTAATATTTCAACTTCATCAATTGAACCATTATTGATAGCGTTTTCATATCAATGAGAATACACTGTAATAATAACATTAGAAATATATTCTGGTAAATCAGCTTCATGAATTTTATTGATTTCATTTAAATGAAATTCAAATCCTACTAAATTACCTATGTTTTGGTTTAAAAAATCTACTAATGCTTCATAGTTATAAACTTTATTATGTAAGTAATATTCACCACTACGAACTATAGATCTAGCAGAAGATGAGATCATTCTTTGAACAATATAATCAACATTAGTACTTTCAAGAATTAAGTCTCTTTGTGAATAAATTAAGTCTCTTTGTTGTCTAATAACATCATCATAATTTAAAACTGATTTACGAGAATCATAGTTAAATCCTTCAATTTTCTTTTGAGCTTGATTAAAGAAGAATCTTAATTGTTTATTGGTGATTTCTTTACCTTTATCTGCAGCATACATTTGTTTATTGGCTTCATAATTTGAAAATCTTTGCATTAATTGATCATCAATTGAAACAAAAAACTTACTGGTTCCAACATCACCTTGTCTTCCACTACGACCACGTAATTGGTTATCGATTCTTCTAGATTCAGCTTTATCAGTTCCTAAAACATATAATCCACCAAGTTTAATTGCTTCTTCACTAGGTTTGATATCTGTTCCTCTTCCGGCCATATTAGTAGCTATAGTAACAGCTTTAACTTGTCCTGCTTGAGAAATAATTTCAGCTTCTGAAGCATTTTGTTTAGCATTTAAAACAGTATGAGGGATACCTCTGTTTAATAAAATACGGTGAATAATTTCTGAATCTTCAATTTGAGCAGTTCCTACAAGTACTGGTTGTCCTTTTTGATATAATTCTGCAATTTTATCAGCAACTGCATTTCATTTATCTTCATAAGTAGGAAATACTGAATCAGGTTCATCAACTCTAACTACAGGTTTATTTGTGGGAACAACATTAACTCTCATATTGTAAATGTCAATAAATTCTTGCTCTTCAGTTTTACCAGTTCCAGTCATTCCACAAAGCTTTTTAAACATTCTAAAAAAGTTTTGATATGTAATGGTTGCTAAGGTTTTAGTTTCAGGTTCTACTTCTACCATTTCTTTAGCTTGGATAGCTTGTTGAAGTCCTTCTGAGTAACTTCTTCCATCCATAATACGACCAGTAAAAGCATCAACTAATTCGATTTTTCCTTCTCTAACAATGTATTCAACATCAATTTTCATTACTTTATGAGCTCTTAAAGCATTTTGAATTAAATGTACTGTTTCAGAGTTTTCAATATCATATAAACTATTAAATTTATAAAAATGATTAGCTTTAGCTATCCCTGCATGAGTTAAAGTAATTGCTTTAGATTCATCATCAATTAAATAATCTTCAGGTCCTAAAGTTCTAACAAATTGATCTGCAGCAAAATAACTTGAAACATCTTCTTGTTCTCCACCAGAAATAATTAAAGGGGTTTTAGCTTCATCGATTAAAATTGAATCTACTTCATCAATTAAACAAAATTGTAATCCTCTTTGAACTTTTTCACTAGGATTTTGCACCATATTATCTCTTAAGTAATCAAAACCTAGCTCTGAATGAACAGAATAAGTAATATCTGCAGCATAAGCTAAACGTTTATTATATGGATCCATTTGTGCTTTATTAACTCCAACAGTTAAACCTAAAAAGTTAAATACTTGACCCATTTCTTCAGCATCACGCTCAGATAAATATTCATTAACTGTTGAAACAATAGCACCTTTACCTAAAAGTGCATTTAAATAAACAGGGGCAATTGATGTAATGGTTTTACCTTCACCAGTTTTCATTTCTGCAACTGATCCAAGATCTAATAATAAACCACCAAGCATTTGAACATCATAAGGTCTTTTACCTAAAACTCTTTTAGTAGCTTCTCTAGCAACAGCAAAAACATCTTCACGAATTTGCTCTAAGGTATGCCCTTGAGCAATTAATTCTTTAAAATATGTAGTACTATCTTTCAATTGTTGATCACTAAACTTTGAAACAATTTTCTCTAATTTATTAATTTTTTTTAAAGCTTTTTCAGCTACACGCATTTCGGTTGATTTGAAATTCATTAATTTTCTTAATTTATTCATATTAATCTCTATTATACTTTTTTATAGTGATTTAAGTATTAAAAAAATAGGAGATTGTACTCCTATTTTTAAAAAAATAAAATTATTTTCTTTTCTTTTTTAAATTAATTGCAAAATTTAAAATTAAGACAACACTAGTTCATACTAAAATGTAAATTAATACTTGTCATTCTTGAGTTAATGATTGACCAAATAAAGTAATTCCATTAGATACAGGAGTTTGTTTAAATAGCGAAATATCATTAATAATAATTAATTTAGATAAATTACCAACTTGAGTTGAAGGTAAAATGCTTAAGATTTGTCTTATAGCATTTGGCATTATACTTAACGGGATAAATGCACCAATTAAAAATCCTGCAATTGCAGATAATCCAGCACTAAATGCACTAAATGCACCACTAGATTTAATGAAGCTTAAAATAAAGGTAAAAATAGCAGAATTTAAAATACATCCAATAATTAAACTTAAAATAAGAAGCATAATGTCTTTAAAGCTTAAGATAAATGTTTTATCAATAGCCATTCAAATTAGTCCAATACCAAAAATTAATAAACAAATAACAATGTTAATAATAATGTTAAAAATTAGATAACTAACTCTAATAATTGAGGTTTTAATAGGTGTGATAAATAAATCATTTAACACTTTATTTTCTGCATCACTAACCATAACTGAACATAAAGAAATTGAGTTAGTTAAAGTAGTTACAGTTACTAATCCTGTAATTAAAAATAAATCAGCATATTTATTTTGAATAATTGCTTGAGAATCATTTATTGCTTTTTTAATAGCTCCATCATTAAATTGTTGATAAATTTGTTTAATAGTAAATTCATTTGGTTCTACAGCTAATATTTCTCTATATTTGAAATATAAAACGCTAAAAATATTATGATCGCTAGCAGCTATTTTAAAAGCAGGATGATCATTTAAAAAAGTATTTAATTCTTGGTTATTTTGAAAAATTGGTGGTATTTCTAAGTTATTTGTATCAATAATGTTTTTATATAGCTCAGGATGTTTAAAAATAATATTGAAAAATTGATATTTATTTTCATTGAATCAAACTTGATTTTTTGCTAAAACTTGATCAATTATTTCATTAGTAATATTATTTTTTGTAAAAAATAATGGAGTTAATTGTTCTTTATAAAGGTTTTTAGCAAATAATAAAAACATTAAAAGGACAATAATAGGAGACATAAAGGTAAAAAAGATACGCTTTTTGTCTCTTAAGAAAATCTTAAGATTTCTTTGGAATAAATAATTTAATTGAATCATTATTTTCTTGCTCCTTTAGTAACGTTTAAAAATACTTGATCCATAGTTCCTTTAATAAACTCAAAATCATCATATTTATGATTAATTTCTCTAAAGAAATCTAATGCTTGTTGATAACCAATAAACTCAATTAAATAAAATCCTTCAGTATATTGAAATTCTCCATTAAATTCTAATGTTTTTTGTTCAATGAATTCATCCTTGGGTGCATAAATTTTAACTGTAGTAGTAGCAAATTTTCTTTTTAACTCTGAAGGAGTACCTTCTTGGAGTTTAACTCCTTTTTGGATAATAATAGCATATTCACAATTGTTAGCTTCTTCCATATAGTGAGTTGTTAGAATAATGGTTAATTTACGCTCTTTTTGAATTTTATATAAGATATCTCAAACTAATTTTCTAGATCCGGGGTCTAATCCTGTAGTAGGTTCATCTAGGAATAAAATTGATGGTTTATGAACTAAAGCTCTAGCGATATCAACTCTACGTCTTTGACCACCACTAAGCTTTCCATAAGCACGATTAGCAATTTCTTCTAATTGAAACTCTTTAATAATTGCTTCAACAATGTCTTTAATTTTTTGACCTTTAAAGTTTTCTTGGTACATTGATGCACGAATCATTAAGTTTTCTTTCACAGTTAGTGAATGATCTAACAATGATTCTTGAAATACTATTCCAATTTGACTTCGAATTAATTTAGTATTATTTTCAGCATTTTCACCATTGATTCAAATAGTTCCACTATCTTTAGATAATAAACCTAAAACAATATTTAAAGTAGTAGATTTACCTGCACCATTTAAACCTAAAAAACCAAATAATTGACCTTTATAAACTTTAAAACTTAAATTATTTAAAGCTTGATTATCTTTGAAACTTTTAGATAAATCTTTAATTTCTACAGCTAATTCGTTATTTAATGTATTTTTCATCAAAAACCCCTATAAATGGTAGGTTTCTTAATTCCTCTTTATAATCTAAACCAAATCCTACTAAAAATTCATCTGGTACTAAAAAACCATATTTATCAGGTTGTAAATCAACTTTACGGTTAAAAGGTTTGTCCATTAAACTTAAAATTCTAAAGCTTTTTGGTTTTCTACTTAGTAACATATCTTTAATTTTAGATAAGGTTATACCACTATCAATAATGTCTTCAATAATTAAAACATCTTTATTTTCAATATCTTGAGCCATATCCATAATAATTTTTACACTACCACTAGTTGCATGGCTTCCTGCATAACTACTTGCAGTAATAAAATCTAATGAGTGATCTACTTCTACATCTTTAATTAATTGAGCTAAAAAAGGAATTGAACCTTTTAATAAACCTACAAGTATTAATCCTTCTGAATCTTTGTAAGTTTCATTAACTCAATTAGCACATTCTTTGATTTTTTCTTCAATGAACTTTTGATCAAATAATATTTTTTTTACTTTTTTGTGTTCTGTCATAATTACCTCGTTTTTTTGTATTGTTCAATTTTTTCTAAAGCTATATTAAATACTTCTTGTTCAGTTAAATTATTGGTATCAATAATTTCATATTTTATACCATATTTATTAGCTAAGTCAATAAATAATTTTTTATAAACTTTGAGTAATTTTGCAAAATATTGTTTATTGTTTTCTCATCCTTGAATTTCAACTTCTCTACCACGCTTGAATAAACGCTGTTGAAAATGTTCAAAATCTACATCCAAAAAGATTGCATACTCAGGAATATCATCTTTAGTAATCAAAGTATCATATAACAATTTATATGCTTGAAAAATTCTTGGATCACATTTTTCTAAATTAACTGCAGCAAAAATATAGTGTTCTGCAGCATAACGATCAATAAAAATAAAATCTTGATCGTGATTCATATTTCTTTTAATAAATTTCTTTTTAATTTGATTAACTATTGATAAATGATATTCAAGGATATATGTTTCAAAAGTTAAATCAAAGTTTGGTTTTCGTTCATAAAGTCATCTTAACATTGTGTTAAAGACTTCATCTTCTTTAGCAAATTCTTGTAATAAAAGTGCATTCTTATTGTAGTGTTTTGTAAGTTTTTTAGATAAAACACTTTTGCCACTACTAATCATCCCTGAAATTCCAATTAACATAATATATCCTTAATTTTGTTTTGAAGCTTTATATTGTTCAATTTTTTCTAAAGCAATTTTAAATACTTCTTGTTCAGTTAAATTATTTGTATCTATTACTTCATATTTAAATTGGTATTTATTAGCAATTTTAATAAACACATCTTTATAAACACTTAGAAGTTTTTTAAAGTATTTTTTATTTGCTTCTCATCCTTGAATTTCAACTTCTCTACCACGCTTGAATAAACGCTGTTGAAAATGTTCAAAATCTACATCTAAAAAGATCGCATACTCAGGAATATCATCCTTAGTTACTAATTTATCAAATAATAAATCATATGCTTCTTTAATTTTTTGATCACAATGATCTAAATTAACTGAAGCAAAAATATAGTGCTCAGCAGCAAAACGATCTAAAAATAAAAAATCAGATTGTTCATTTAAGCCTTTTTTAATAAATTTATTTCTAATTTGCTCAACAAGAGCTAAATGGTATTCTAAAATGTATGTTTGAAAAGTAATGTCAAAGTTAGGTTTTCTTTCATAAAGTCATCTTAACATTGTATTAAACACTTCATCTTCTTTTGAAAATTCTTGTAATAATAAAGCGTTTTTTCCATAGTGTTTAATTAGTTTTTTTGATAATTCACTTTTACCACTACTAATCATTCCTGATATTCCAATAAGCATATTTCTCCTTTAAATTGTTTTAAAAAAATATTAAAAACATAATTAAATTATGCTTTTAATATTTTGGATTTATTTTTGAAATTGCAAGATAGCTTCTTTTGCAACTTCAAATACTTGATCTTCATTAAGATCATTTGTATCTATAACTATATAGTTAATATTAGCATTTTTTAGCAAGTCTAAAAAGTGTTTTTTATAATTATCAAATAATAGTCTGAAATATGGTTCATTTAAGTTTCAGTTTTCTACTTCTGAATCTCTTTGACGATTGAAAATTCTTTGTTTAAAAGTATCAAATGATACATCTAAATAAATAATTAATTCTGGTAAGTGTCTAGGTTCTACCATTATTTTACTCATTGCTTTGTAAGCTTCAAAAGAACGCTTAGGAAACTTTTGAAACATAAAATCAGTTAACGCAAAAATTCCATGTTCTAAACTAAAACGATCTAAAAATATATATTTATTTTTTTCTTGGTCAAATTGATTTAACAATTTATCCAAGCAGTTTAAATGGTTTTCCAAAATATAAGCTTCAAAACTAAAGTTGATGCTTGAATTACCTTGATTTTTAAATTTTATATCTAATAAAGTATGAAAAACTCCATCTTTATCTTCGTCAAATTCCTTTAATAATAATGAATTTTTAAAATGATTAAATAATTTATTTGATAAGGTGCTTTTTCCACTACTTACCATTCCTGATATTCCAATTAACATTGTACTCCTTCTAATTTATTAATTTAAAAAAGTCGATTTTTCGACTTTTTTATGATTCTTTAACACTAAGTATTTCGATTGAGAATTTTTTAGGTGCTTCAACCTCGATAATATCACCTACTTCATGACCTAACATCGCTACTGCTAATGGGCTTTTGTTTGACACTTTTCCTTCAAATGGATTAGAGTCATGAGTACCCATAATTTTTACAGTAGTAGTTACTTTAGTTTCAACATTGATAAATGTAACCACACTACCAATACCAACTGCATCATGAGATCCTTGTTCAATAATAATTGCTTGATCAATAATTTTTTCAAGCTCACTAATACGACCTTCAACTACAGATTGTTTATCTCTAGCTGCATCGTATTCAGCGTTTTCTGAAAGGTCCCCTTGTGCTCTAGCTTCTTTTAAAGCTGCTTGCACAGCAGGACGTTCAACATTTACTAAATGTTCGTATTCTAATTTATATTTATCATAAGTATCTTTTGATAAATAAATAAAATCTCTTTCTTCTTGTTTTGCCATAATACTCCTTATTTGTTGTTTTGATTATTAGCAACTTCTGTTTTTGTGCGTTTAGCAATAAATAAGAATTTAGTTCCAAAATAATTAAATTCATAATCTAAATTAGCTGCTTGTAAATTCATTGCTAAAGCATTAAAATCTTTTTTATGCTTTTTATCATATTTAATGATCATCATTCCATTGTTAATTAACTTTGGAAAGTATTTATCATAAATTTCACTTGGTAGCATATTGCAACTATATGCTATTACTAGATCTAACTCTTGATCTTGGTAAGCTTTAACCACATTAGAAAATTCAGAAGCAAATTCTAATTGTATTTTACTAAAAGTTTGATAATCTAAATCATTAATATCGTAAAAAATTGGATTTTTTGTTTTAGATGAAATGCTAGCAAAAGAAAATAAATGATCTTTTGCTAAAACTAAAACATTTTGATAATTATTTCGATAAACAGTGTTAATCGCACCTTCGATATCATATAAATTATCTTTAGCTTTAAGATAATCTTGAATTTCTAATGGTAAAACACCTACATCATTTCGAATGTTTTCAATTTGTATCATTGCTTCTTTTTGAGCTTGGAGGTTCATTTTCTTTCTAAGTTTTTTACTTCAAATAACTACTCCAATATAAAATGATATTGCTATAACAAATACAACTATAGCAGAGACAATTAATCAGGTTCTAGTGGTTGAACTTAATGCACTTGCTTTTTGAGCTTCTGCATAAATATTAATAATAAATTGTTCCATTAATTTCACCTATTTTTATAGTATTCTAAATATTCTTGAAGAATAATTAAAGCAGCTAATTTATCCTTATGTTGTTTTCGTTTTTTTCTAGTTAAACCAGCATCAATCATTACTTGATGAGCTTTTTTACTAGTAAATTGTTCATTTACTAGTAAAACCGGAAGATTAAAGTTTGCTTCAAGCATTAGTTTAAAATCTTCAACCATCACAGTACGCTCACTTTTAGTACCGTTAACTCTAACTGGATGACCTAAAACTATTCCATCAATTTTATTAGGGTATTGATCTAAATAAAATTTAACTCTTTTAATTACTGCATCAAAATCATTTTCTTCAATTCTATAGTTTTCTAAAGCACTAGCAATGATTTCGCTTTCATCAGTAATTGCAAAACCACAAGTTTTGGTACCTAAATCTAAACCTAATTTTCGCATAAGATTTGGTTAATAACAGCTTTAATATCACTAGGTTTTTGATTTAATTTACCCATTGATAAAATAGCATTTCCTCCACCTTTACCATTAAACTCTTTAAATAATTTTTGAGCAATTTCATTTGAATTATATTGCTTAGAAGCAACCACCATCATTGGATTTTCATTATTACTTAAAGCAATAATTAATCAATCATTGTGCATTTCTCTTAAAGTAGAGGCAACAACTTTAATATGTTTTGGATCTAAATCTTGATTGATATAAACTTTAACATTGTTAATTTCTTGAGCTTTTGCAGCTTCATAATCAAACTCGAAATTATTGTTGATATTTTTATTGATTTGTTTATTATCGTTTTTAACTTGTACAATAGCTTCTTTTAAATAATCAATTGCTTGTTCATAATCGCTAGGAATATTAAGATCGAAATTATATTTAGGATCTAATTTTTCATTTTTAGCAATATCTTTATTAATTTCAGTAATTAAATTATTAACTTCATTTTCTAAGTATTCATCAACTAAAGCATTAGAAGAAATAGCTTTAATTCTATAAACTCCTGCAGCTTTTTTCTCAACATTAACGATTTTAAAGTTTTCTAATTTAGCGGTATTGCTTAAGTGAGTACCCCCACATAAATCTGCAGTAATTCCATCAAAATGAACAATTCTTACTGCTTGAGGATTCATATATTCAGCTTCTTCTAAGGTCATAATTGCACCCATAGCTTTAGCTTCATCAGTAGTCATTTGTTTATATTCTCTTTTAGCGTCTTTAGCAATATAACTACGCACAAGATTTTCAATTTCTTTGATTTCTTGATCAGTAGGTTTAGTGTCTGCAGGAAGATCAAATGTCAATCTTTCTTCATTATTATCACTACCTAATTGTTTAATATGATCACCTAAAATATTTCTTAAAGCACAGAATAATAAGTGTGTTCCTGAGTGATTACGTTCAAGACCTAATCTAATGTCTAAATCAACAAAACATTCAACAGGATCATGTTTGTTAATTTTTCCTTCAACTTTATGAATGTGATTTCCTCATTTATCTTTAAACACATCTAAAATTTGAATTTTATGATCATTTTGTACCATAAATCCACGATCGTGTTTTTGACCTCCGCTAGTTGCATAAAATGGAGTGTGGTCTAATACTACATAACTAATATTTTTTGAGTATTCTATTTCACTTTCAGTATCTAAAAGGTATAAGATTTTACTATTTGTTTCAGTAGTTTCATAACCAACAAATTGATCAACTTTAGATTTAATAATAGCTAAAGAGTTAATAACTTTATCCATCCCTGATAATTTAGAATTTCTACTTGCATTTGCGTGTTTTTCTTTTGCTTCTTCAAAAGCTTGATAATCAATAGTAATGTCTTTGCTTGCAAGAATTTCAGAAGTTAATTCAACAGGGAAACCATAAGTTTCAAATAATTTAAAAGCTACATCTCCAGGAAATACTTTAATATCATCGTTTAAGTAATTTTCAAGTAATTCTTTACCATTTTCAATAGTTCTTGAAAAGATGATTTCTTCATCTTTAATTAATTTAATAATATTACTTGTTTCATATTCAAAAGGTAATGAAGCTTTAACAACATCAACTAATTTATGTAAAAATAGTTCATTGATTTTTAATTGCATTGCTTTATAAACACTTCTACGAATTAATCTTCTTAAAATATATCCTCTACCAACGTTTGAAGGTTTTGCACCATCAGCTATAGCATTAACTACAGTTCTCATATGATCTGAAATAACTTTAAAAGCTGAGTTAATTTCTTTTTGTTCAGCTTCGTTGGTAAAGTAGTTTTGAATATCATATCTATAATCTGTGTATTTTTCAATTTCGTGAATTATTGGTAAAAATAAATCAGTATCAAAGTTAGTTGGAGCATCTTGCATAATAGAAACAATTCTTTCTAATCCAGCACCAGTATCGATATTTTTTTGTTTTAACTCAGTATAATTACCTTCACCATCAGAGTTATATGTTGAAAAAACAATGTTTCAAATTTCGATATAACGATCATTTTCGATATCATTTTGCAATAATTCTATACCTCTAGAGTCATACTTTTGGCCACGATCATAAAAGATTTCGGTATTAGGGCCACAAGGTCCAGAACCAACTTCTCAAAAGTTAGTATCTTTATCTCCTGGAATCATATGGCTTTCATCAAAACCTTTATCCATTCAATATTGCTTAGTTTCTAAATCGTCTTTATAGTAAGTAAAATATAATTTTTCTTTATCTAATTTAAGCTCATTAACTAAAAAATCATAAGCAAATTCAATAGCTTCTTTTTTGAAATAATCTCCAATTGAGAAATTACCTAACATTTCAAAAAAGGTATGGTGTCTTGCAGTGATACCTACATTTTCAATATCATTAGTTCTAATTGCTTTTTGAGAGTTAGTTAATCTTCTTGAAGGTGGTATTTTTTTACCTGAGAAGTAATCTTTTAAAGTTGCTACTCCTGAGTTAATTCATAATAATGAAGGGTCATTTTGAGGTACTAAACTTTTTGAAGGAACAATAAAATGTCCATTTTTTTCAAAAAAGTTCAATCACTTCTGTCTAATTTCTTTTGAGTTCATTGTTTCTCCTTAAATATAAGTTAATTTTTGATCATCCATATAAATTTCTTCAATAATAGCTCCACCGATACATTTATCTCCATCATATAAAACAACTTGTTGTCCAGGGGTTACTGCTTGAGCTTTTGAAGGATAATAAATTCGAATCATATTATTGTCTAATAATTCTACAGACACTTTAATATCTTGTTGTCTGTATCTAAATTTAGCAGTTAAATTATTTATATCATAATTAGTATTGTTTAAATTTAAATTACTTGCTATAAGATTGTTTGATTCTAAGAAATCCATTCTTGATAATGGTGCTACGTATAAAATATTTTGTTTTACATCATGACCACAAACATAATATGGTTCTTTCATTCCACCAAGGTTTAATCCTTTTCTTTGACCAATTGTGTAATAAAAACATCCAATATGTCTTCCCACTACTTTGTTAGTAATAATATCTACAATATCTCCATCTTGAGCAGGAATATAATTTTGTAAAAATTGAGTAAAGTTTCTTTCTCCAATGAAACAAATTCCTGTTGAATCTTTTTTATCAGCTGTTATTAAGCCTAAATCTTGTGCAATTTGTCTAATTTCTGGTTTAGTTAATTCTGCTAAAGGCATAATTACTTTTTCTAACTGCTCATGAGTTAATTGTGCAAGAAAATAAGTTTGATCTTTATTTTGATCCTTAGCACGATATAAATGTCCATCTTTAACATTTGCATAATGCCCCATTGCAATATAATCAGCTTTTAATTCATTAAAAGCATATTTAGCAAATGCATTGAATTTAATGTATTTATTACATAAAATATCAGGATTAGGAGTACGACCTTTTTTATATTCTTCAATAAAGTTTTCAAATACATTGTCTCAGTATTCTTTAACAAAATCAACTCTTTCTAATGGGATATTTAATTTCTTAGCCACCATTAATGCATCATTGTAATCTTGTTCTTGAGGACATATATCTTGAGAAATATTTTGATTTCCTAAAACATCATTATTTACAATAGAATCTCAATTACGCATAAATAATCCAACAACTTCATATCCTTGTTGTTGTAATAAGTATGCAGCAACTGAAGAATCAACACCACCAGACATTCCTATAACTACTCTTTTTTTCATTTAACTCCTTTAAACATTAATAAAATATGATATATAAATAATATTTTAATTATATAGTCTTTTAAATAATCGTTAAATTTTCAATTAAGAAATTTATTAAATAAATTTTAATGATTTTAGATATGTTTTTAACTTCTATAAATAGCATTTTTTAAAGTAAAAAATATTATTTTTATAGTTTAAAAAATGCAAGATAAATTAAAATCAAATCTTAATTTTGCTAAATTAAACATTTTTATATCAAGTGTATTTATTAGTTATTTTTATAAATAAAAAAATCATCAAAAAAGAACTAAAAATGAACAAATTAGTTAAACTGTATCAAACCTTAAAAATCATATTAATGAAATTAATTTATAATTATTTATAATGAAAAAATATTGATTAAAAATAACTGTAATTATTTCAAGCCTTTTGGCTCTATTTTCTGCAGTTGCAATTCCGTTATTAGTTCATTTTCATAATAATATTACTGCTAGTACTATCATTACTACTAAAGATCCTAAAGAAATTACTTCAAAAGAGTTTTTATTAGTTGATGGTAATGAAAAAGATGTTTTAAATGAAATAAATAAACATTATGAAATTAAAGAACAAAAAAATGATAAAGGTTATTTCTATGAGTATATTGATCCTTATACTAAAATCAAATTTATAGAAAAGCCATATAAAGAAACTTTTTTAACAAGAAAATATCTTTTAGGACCTAAAGGTTTAATTTATTTAGCAAATGCTTTTAAAAAGAAAGTTCCATTTGGTCCAGAAGTTTTTAATTTGCAATCAGTTATGCTTGAAAATAAGCTTAATAAAACATATTTAGGATTATTTACACCTCAAAAAGATGTAATTATACTTAATACTAATCAATTAAGTGATCTTAATAGTCAGTATTCAAATATTGAATATGTAGTTGATAATGTTTTACTTCCAACATTATTTCATGAATATATTCATTTTTTTGTAAGTAATTATGCAAGTATTAAACAAGAAAATGATGAGCAAAATAAAATAATTTTTAATACCAATGATGCTGATACAATAATTGCATATTGAGAAAAAAGTTTTATTGATCAATTTAAAGGGTTATTAAATTTTAATTATGATAAAAAGTTTAATCCTGATTTATATAAAAATTTTGGTAAATCATTTATTGCTAATAGTTTTACATTAAAAGAATTATGAGATGAAGCTAATGGTGAATTTAATTTACTTCCAAATCTTGATTATTTTGTTGAAAAATATGGTGGAGGAAAATCATATATTTTTAGTAAAAATGGACCAGAATTTACTAAAACCAATATTAAATATATTTATTCAGCAGATGAATTAGTAGCAAGAGAATATTTAAAATATGCTTTTGAACCAGCTTATTCATCTAATAATTCTAAATTCTATGATTATAATGTAAGCACTTGAACTTCAAACACACAATATTTTGTTCCATATGCTTTAGATCAATCTCGTACTTATTTCACTGATTTTAAAAATAATTTAGCTAAAAATTTTAAAAATAATTTAATGTTTTATCCAAATAATGTTTATTATTTTGATTTACCTAAAAACCATGATGATTATTTGGTAAATAATTTAGATCGCTCTCAACAGTTTTATAATTTATTTTTAAATACTTTAGGTTATGGATATTCAATTAATCAAATTTATGTAGAAAAAGATTGGAAATCTTTAGATGAAAAAAGAGTATTTATTGATGATACTAAATATAAAAACATTAAAATATCAGGATTTTTACAAGATAAAAAACTTAGTGGTTTAGCTTTAGTTGATAATAATCAAATAGTTGATTTTAGTAAAATTCATTATTTATCTACTTTTAACTTTTTTGGAAGAAGTAAAAATCCTTTAGAAGATGCTTCAGCAGAATACAGAAGATATCCTAAACAAAAATTTATTCCATATATAACTGATAAATTTTTAGATACAAAATTAAATATCAATTCAACCAATAATTTATTAATTAAAGGTTGAATTGATAGCAATAAAGATAATATAGCTCAAACGAATGAATTGGTTAATTTTGAATTTAATGTTCCAAACACTTTTAGAGATATTTCAACTAATGTTTCATTTATAGCTTTAGCAAATGAAAAAGCTCAATTACTTGATGAAAAAAGTTATTTAGCTTTAAAAGTAATTAATCAAAATAATCAAGCATATATTAAAGTTTTAAAATAAAAGGAGGAAAAATGACAAATGGTTTTGAAAACTTAAAAACTGGACAGATGGTCAATGTCCAAGCTTATAAACACAATGGTTTTTTATATCGTCAATGAAACCAAGCTAAAGTTATTTTTCATAATAAACGGCATGTGGTGTTATTTTTATGTGGAACCAGAGTAACTGAAGCTCAACATAATTCTAATGGTTGAAGATATACTGAAAATGCTATTTGGTTTTTACCTAAAGATCAATTATTTAATTCAATAGTTTTATTAAAAAAAGATTTAGGCAATTATTATTATATTAATATGGCTTCTAAACCTATTTATGAAGATAATACTATTAAATTCATTGATTATGATTTAGATGTGAAATGTTATCCTGAAAAAGATCTTCAAGTAGTTGATCGGGATGAATTTTCATTAAATTCTAAACAAATGAATTATCCATCAGAATTAAAAACAAAAATTTATGATGAGATAAAAAATATTATCTCTTTATACAATGATTATAATTACTTTTTTAATGCTCAAATCTTGCAATATTATTTTGAAATTCTTTTAAAAGATAAATTGATTAATGCTAAAACTTTTAAAAAATACGTTGCACAATATAACTCAAAATATAATGAAGAATCTGAAATGTTTAATAATGTAATTAATTCTAATAAGAAAAATAAACGCTAAAAATAATATCCAGCATTATTTATAGCGTTTTTATAAGTGTAAAATAATCAATTATTTAATTTATCATCAGTGATAATAATATATTTAGAAACATCATGAAATGAACTTCAAATGGTGTTTAATACTTCACTTGGTAATCATTTAGGATGATTGTGCAAATTACAAATAAAACCCCCATTTTCTAATTCAAAATCAATCAAATTTCTCTTAGAACCACAAGTTCTACAAGCATCAAAATTAGGACAAATTCCTAAATAAATTAATGATTGAGCTAAAAAATAAATTAATAAATATTTATTAATTTTTTCATTAAAATAACCAATTAATTGCTTATAAATATTTAAAAGATGATTTTGACAATCAATATTAATAAATAATTTGACTAATTGCATAATTAAATTTAAATTTGAATCATTTATTTCATTTAAATATTTAATTAAATGTGCTTTTTTTAATCTACCTGATTGATTTTTTAATCGTGATTGAAAATATTCAATTTCAACCACTGCTCCAATTTGTAAATTAGCTTTATTTTTGGAATTGGGTTTATTCAAACCATTAGCTCATAATTTTAAAACTCCATTTTGAGTTAAAAAACTACAAAGAAACAAATTGTTATCAATTTGTTTAATGTTTAAAATAATTGCTTCTAAACTTTGGGTTCGCATATTCAAATTATATTCTTTTTTAAAGTTAAAACTTGAGTTATGCATATTCTAAATACTTATAAAAACACTATAATAATGTAAAATATATATCATACTTATTTTAATAAGTAACTTTAATACTGATTGAGGTATTTAAAATTATGAATCAAATTAAAAACAATAATCAATTATCGAATAATAATTTAAGTGATCTAGACTTAAAAATCAAAAAAATTGTATTAGATAGTATCGAAACAACAATAGGAATCAAAAAAATATTTTTCAACGATGAAAATATCTTTTTTGCTAATGAAATTAATTTTGAAAATGAAGCTTCAAATAATTTAGATAAAATTAGCGTTTCAAAAAATGATAAAGGTTGAAATGTTGTTCTTACTATTGCTATTTTAGATAATATTTCTGCTAAGTTTATTATTTCCCAAATTCATAAACAATTGAGTTTAAAATTTAAACAAAAATCATTTGTCTTGAATAAACTTACTGTGTATGTTAAGGAGGTAACTAATGCATAATAAGATACTAGATGGTGAATTATTTGCAAAGGCAATGATTTCTGGAGCAAATGCCTTAACCAATAAGAAAAATCAGATTGATGCATTAAATGTTTTTCCTGTACCTGATGGTGATACAGGAACAAATATGTCTTCAACAGTTAATTCTATTATTAATAATTTGTCAAATTTAGAAGACTATTCAATAGAAAATGTTAGTGCTAAAATTGCTCATTCTATGATATATGAAGCTAGAGGAAATTCTGGGGTTATTTTATCGCAGATTTTTAAAGGTTTTGCTTTAGCTTGTGTCGGAAAAGAAGCTTTAGATGTTAATGAATTAATAGAAGCTTTTAATTCTGCTACAGCAAGAGCTTATAAATCAGTTTTTAAACCTATAGAAGGAACAATTTTAACAGTAATTAGAGAAACAAGTGAAAGTTTAGCAACAAACTTATACAATCAAGATGTTTCTATTGAACAATTTTTTGAAGCAACTTTAAAATATATGCGTAAAAGTTGTGATGAAACTCCAAATAAACTTAAAACTTTACGTGAAGTTGGTGTAACTGATTCTGGTGGAGAAGGTTTATATACTATTTTTTGAGGGATTAACCAATATTTAAATAATCAACCTGTTGAACTTAATGAACAAGAAGAAGATATTGCGAATTTTATTAGTGATAAAGAAGTTTATGAAGGTGAATTTGGATATTGTACTGAAGTATTAGTTGATTTGAATAAACCTGATAGTTTTGATAAAAATAGCTTTATTGAAAAAATGGAAAAAATTGCTAATTCTTTAGTTGTAGTTAATGATGATAATTTACTTAAAATTCATGGACACACTAAAAAACCTGGTAAATTATTAAATTTTGCTCAAAAATTTGGTGAGTTTATCAAAATTAAATCTGAAAATATGACACTTCAAGCTAATAATTCTAAAGCAAATAGTCAAAAATTACAAGAACTAGCAAATGGTGAAAGAAAAAAATGTGCTATTGTTTCATGTAATTTAGGTTCAGGAATCATTGAACGTATGAAGGAATTAGGTTGTGATTATGTAGTTGAAAGTGGCCAAACTCAAAATCCTTCTGCCCAGGATTTAATCAAAGCTTTCCAATCAGTTAATGCTGAAAATATTTTTGTACTACCAAATAATTCTAATGTTATTTTGGTAGCTCAACAAGCAGCTCAGGTATTTACTGATAGCAACATTATAGTTATTCCTACTAAAACTCAAGTACAAGGAATGACAGCCATTTTAAACTTCAATGATTCTACAGATCCAGAGTTAAATCACGAAATGATGCTTGATAGTATTGAAGAAGTAATTTCAGGAGAAATTACTCAAGCAGTAAGAAACACAAAAATTAATAACATTAAAATTTCTAAAAAGGATTATTTAGGAATTTTAAATGGAAAAATAATTACAAGTCAAAAAGATATTATTAAGACCGCAAAAACTTTACTCGAACAAATGATTGATTCAAGTAAAGAAATTGTGTCATTGTATTATGGTGATGATGAATCTTATTCAACAGCGGCAGAAATTGCTAACTATATTACAAGTAAATATGATATTGAGGTTGAAATCATTGAAGGAAATCAACCAAACTATAACTTCCTTATAGGAGTGGAATAAAAATGCAAAATCAAACTTTTAAAATTGTATTTGATATTAATGGTAATGATAATGGACCTTTTGCAGCATATCAAGCTGCAAAAGGTTTTGCTTTAAAAAACCAAAATTTTGAAATTATTTTAGTAGGCGATACTAGTAATTTAGATCTTACAAATAAACCAAATAATATAACTTTAATAGAAAATAAAAACGTTCAATCTGATCCTAAAAATCTTCGTCAAGCAATGAAAGAAGATTGCTCTATGAATGTAGCGATTGAGATATTAAAAAACAATCAAGCTGATGCAATTTTATCTAGTGGAGATAGTGGTTGTTATATAAGTGCATTAACTTTTAAATGTGGAAGAATACCAAATGTTTCTCGTCCAGCATTTATGCCTGTATGTAATGCAACTAATGGGAATAAATTTTTATTTTTAGATGTTGGAGCTAACTTAGTGGTTAAACCTGAATATTTATATGAATGAGCAGTTTTAGCTACTAGTTTTTACCAAGTAATGTTTAATAAAAGTAATCCTTCAGTTACTTTATTAAACATTGGTACTGAAGAGTACAAAGGTAATGAGGTTGTGAAAGAAGCAAATACTTTATTAAAAAATGATAGTTCATTAAATTATGTTGGGTTTAATGAAACTAGAGATTTATTCAAAGGTAAAGTTGATATTGCTTTAATTGATGGATATGGTGGAAATTTAGTGCTTAAAAGTTATGAAGGAGCTATTTTTACTTTTGTTGATTTATTAAAAAACAGAATTAAAAGCTCATTCATTAGAAAAATAGGTGCTTCAATCATTAAAGGAGCTTTTAAAGAAACTGCAAAAGTTTTAGATTATCGAAATGTTGGATGTGCTTGAGTATTTGGGGTAAATGCTTTAGCAATTAAAACTCATGGATCAAGTGACGCTTTATCTTATACTTCAGCATTGAATAATATTAAAGAAGCGTTAGAAAAAGATTTATTAACCAAATTAAAAGGAAGTGTTAATGAAAAAACCAACTAATTTAAAAGAATTTTTTAAGATATATAAAATAATTCCTTTAGATCCAAAAATTTATGAATTAGCTTTAACTCATGCTTCTTATAACCCAAATGGCGATAAACAAAATAATAATTATGAACAATTAGAATTTTTGGGTGATGCTGTTTTGCAATTTATTTCAAGTCAATATATTTATCGTAATTATCCAGAATTAGCTCAAGGATATCAAACTCGATTGCGTGCAAAAGCAGTATGTACTGAAACTTTAGGTGAAATATCAGTTAATATTGGTTTAATTGATATTTTAAAAACAGGTCCAGGACAAATGGAAAAAGATGTTAAGGATTCTCCAAAAGTAAAAGCAGATATTTTTGAATCTATGATTGGTGCTATTTATATTGATCTTGGGTTAAAAGCAGCAGTTGATTTTGTTAGTCATCACATTTATCCTGTAATTGATAAAGTGCATACTGAAAGCAACAAAGATGCAAAAAGCGAACTTCAAGAATATTTCCAAAGTTTCAGTAAAGAAAACATTAAATACATTACAGAACAAGGTGCAAATAGACAATTTTTCTCTAAAGCAGTGCATGATGAGCAAATTTTTGGAAAAGGTTATGGTAGTTCTAAAAAAGAAGCAGAATTAAACGCTGCTAAAAATGCTTTAGAAAAATTAAAATAGGGGTAGATATGAAATTAATCAAAATTGAAGCACATGGTTTTAAATCATTTGCTAACCCAATTGTTTTAAATTTTGATGGTGGAGTTGTTGGTATTGTTGGACCTAATGGTTCTGGTAAAAGTAACATTAATGATGCCATTAAATGAGTTCTTGGAGAACAAAGTTCTAAAGAACTAAGAGGAGATAACATGGAAGATGTTATTTTCTCAGGTTCTAAAACCGCTAAAGCTTTAGATAAAGCACAAGTAACTTTAACTTTTGATAATTCTGCTGGTTTATCAAGTGTTGATAGTAAAATTGTTACTATTTCTAGAGTTTTAGAAAGAGGAAAAGGTATTAATGAATATTATCTTAATGGTCAAAAATGTCGTCATAAAGATATTAAAACCATTGCAATGGAAACAGGTATTGGTAAAAGTTCATTAGCAATTATTTCTCAAGGAACTGTTTCAGAAATTGCTCAAAGTAGTGATGAAAATCGTAGATTGATCTTTGAAGAAGCTGCAGGAGTTTCGAAATATAAATTTAGAAAACAAGAAGCTTTAAAAAAACTTGAACGTACTGATGCTGCTTTATCTCAAATAAATACTGTAATTAAAGAATTAGAAAAAAGACTTTTACCATTAAAAGCTCAAGCAGAAAAAGCGATCTTATATCGAGATAAATCTAAGCAATTAAAAGAAGTTGAAATAGCTTTTTTAGCTAATCAAATTAATGCTTTGGATAAAGAATATAAACAATTAGAACAAGAATTAGCAGGTGTTGGTGAAACTAAAGAAAGTTATAAAAATAACATTACTGATTTAAGTATGAAATTAGTTGCAAAAAAAGCTAATTTAACTGAAGTTAAAGCTTTAATTTCTCAAATTCGAGCTAAAAAAGAAGCGATTAATGCAAGATTAAATGACTTAAATGTTATTTATGCTAAAGAAACTCAACGTAGAGACATGATTGCTAAAGGTGAATTACAAACATCATCTAAAGAGCTTCAACAATCTATTATTTCTAAAATTAAAGATCTTGAACAAAAAGTAGTTTATTTTAATCAAGCTTATGATGAAATTCAACAAAAGTTCATAGAATCTACTTCTAAAATTAGAGATATTAATATTCAAATTAATAATTACAACATCACTAAACAAGAAGCAGAAAGAAAAATGATTGAGATACAAACCAAAATCAACATTTTTAATGAGAAAAAACAATCTCAATCTAATTTATTTAAAGGAACAAGAACTATAGTTCAAAATAAATCACTATTTCCTGGTTATAAAGGTTTAGTAAGTGATTTATTAACAGTTCCTGAACAATATGTAACTGCTATTGAAACAATTTTAGCTAATGCTACTCAACATGTGGTTGTTAATAATTCTAACACTGCAGTAAATTGTGTTAATTTCTTAAAGAAAAACAATGGTGGAAGAGCTACTTTTATTCCTTTAGAATCTATTAAAGGTAAATTCATTAGAGATGATTATTTATTAGTCTTAAAAAATCAAAAAGGATTTATTGGAATAGCTAAGGATTTAGTAACAGTTGATAAAAAATATAATGTTTTAAATGACTTTTTATTAGGAAACATTATAGTTGTAGATACTGTTGATAACGCTAATAATATTTCTAAAATTGTTGATAAGAAATATATGGTAGTTTCATTAGACGGTGATGTTATTCGTGTTGGTGGAATTATTGTTGGCGGAACTAGCGAATCTACTAATGAATTAATTGGTTTAGAATACAAAATTGAACAACTAAAAGAATTAATTCCTGGATTAGAATCTATTATTTATAATGCTGAACTTAAATCAAGTGAATTAAAAAATGAATTATCAAAATTACAAAGCTATAATCAAGAATATACCACTCAAAAAACTAGTGTTTCATTCCATTTAAGCACCACTAATAAAGAATTAGATGAATGAAAAGCTAAAATAATTGATTTTAATGAAGAAGATGATCAAGAATCAGCTTCTATTCCTACTTTTGAAACAATAGGTCAATTAAGTAAAGAAGTTAGATTATTAGATTTAGATTTACAAGCTCAAATCACTATTAAAAATGGTTATGAAGCTGAAATATCAAACTTAGAAATTGAGTTAAATAAATCTAATTCAATGTTAATTCAATTAACCGAAAGCTTTGAAGCTAAAATTTCTAAATTTAATAAAATAGAGTTTAATCTTGACCAATATCGTGAAAGATTAACTAATTTTTATGAACTAACTTTAGAAAATGCTTTAGAAAATTACCAATTAAATATGTCAATTGATGCCGCTAAAGAATTAATAGCAGAATTAAAAGCTGAGATTGCTAAATTAGGTAATGTAAATTTAGAATCTATTGTTGAATTAGAAGAAGTTGAAAATCGTTATGCAGATTTTTCAAGTAATTATGAAGAATTAACTGAAGCTAAAAACACTATTTTAAATGCAATTAGTGAAATAGATAAGATTATTATTAATCGATTAACTAATGTAATTCACGATGTAAACTTAGAATTTGATCGGGTATTTCACTCAATGTTTGGTGGAGGAAGTGCAAAGATTAAATTTATTGATCCAAGCGATCCTTTAGAAAGCGGGATTACTATTTATGCTCAACCTCCTGGAAAAAGTATTAAAAACTTAAAACTATTTTCAGGTGGTGAAAAATCATTGATCGCTATTTCTTTATTATTCGCAATCTTAAAAGCAAGACCATTACCGCTTTGTATTTTAGATGAGGTTGAAGCTGCATTAGATGAATCTAATGTTGTTAGATATGCTAAATACCTTCAACAATTAAAAGATCAAACTCAATTTATTGTAATTACTCATAGAACAGGAACTATGTCTAGAGTTGATTCTTTATTTGGTGCAACTATGCAACATCGTGGTATTACAAGCTTCTTTAGTGTTAAATTAGCTGATGCTAAAAACTTAATAGAACCTCAAACTAATCATAATTAAACAAAAACACTCTAATTAAATTAGAGTGTTTTTTAATTTGAAATTGCTATATGGGTTTTTGTGAAAATTATTCCACATACAAATAATTTGTTTTATAAAATAATATAATTATTATATGAAAGGAGAAATATGCGTTTAAATAAAAAGATAACAAAAATCCTTAATAAATTTTGAAAAATAAGCATTTTGATTCCTTGTATCTCGTTAGTTTCATCAGTTGTTGCTTGCAATAATATAACCAAAGAAGAGTCTAAACCATTAAATAAATATGAAAAATTTTTATCTTCAACTTATGATCTAGAATGAAAAAATCCTAATTTACTTGAACATTATACTAAACCCAAATGATGACTACCTTCAGTAAACAAGAATGATCCACACACTTATCTATATAACAATAAAAAGGTAATTAAATTATTAGAGTCAAAACAAAATATAGAACTTGTAAAAACTATAGATTTTAAATTAAACAAAGAAAGTCCTCGTATCATCAAAAGTATATGAAATAATTCAGAAGAAAGATTGCTTCCTTTTGATGTGAGTTTTGAATTTCAAAACGGAAATACAAATGTTGATATTATTGGAAGTTTTCCTGAAGGAAATGATAAGAGTTACCACGAAAATAAAAAAAGTGTTACATTTAATGACCTAAATGAAAATCATAATTGAGTTATAGAACAGTATCAAAAAATTGAAAACCAACATTTAATTTGAAAATTTATAAAGCGGATTTTAAAGATAATAATATACTAACAAGTGCCACAAAGAAAAAACAGTTTTTTATTGTTGAATATAATTATAATTGATATTTTAAATTAACTTGACATATACCTTTTAGATTTTATCTTTATGTCAAAGATAACACTCTTTATATTTTAAGAGAAATCTCAACAACGAATAATAAATATTTTAATACTAGTTATTTACATACTTCTTGATTAATTGATACTCCTGCGTATATAGCTCTATATAATCCCAAAGATTATAAAAGATTTGTTGAAAGAGAAATTAAGGACAAAAAATTATACACATTTAACGAAACTAAATTAATACCTATAGATAATATCCCGGAAAATTTAAAAGTTGTTATTGAAGATATAGGTATTAAAGATGGAGTAATCACCAAAATAGGTGATCAAACATTTGAATCGTTTGTAGGTGAAGATAACACTAACAAATAAATATTGGTATTAAAAAATTTTTAATTATTATTAAATTAATAACTAATTTAATAAATCAAAAGATGGACAAACCTTTGTCCATCTTTTATATTAGTTAGAAATTTATGAACAACTTTTATAAAAATAAAACTTATTAATTTGAAAATAATATAATTTTAAATACTTATTAAAGATATTTAAAGGAACAATATGTCAAAAAGAAAAATAATGAAATTTACTATCTTAACAATGATGAGTACTTCATTGTTAAGCACATTTATAGCTTGTTCAAATAAACAAGCTAATAAACCATCAAATCCATCAAAGCACGATTTAAATGATATTATCGACAAAATAAATGTAGAAATTAATCCAAACTCAAAAAATAAAACCATTGAGCAATTGAATATAAATGATTTTAATTTTAAGCAACTAGATAATAAACATCAAGTTGCTAATTTTAGTGTTAAAAAAGTTACTAATAAACAAATACAAGTAACTTTTAATATTAAAGACCTAGCAAACAATCGTTCAAAATTTAAATCTATAAATTTAAATTTTGAATCTATAAACGATATTCATAAGCCAATTGTTGATAATTTAAATGATTTAGTTGATCAAGTAGAGGTTAAATTAATCAATCATCCTAAAAATAATTTAATTTCTTTAGTTAAAATAACTGATTTTGAATTTAGTAATTATGATATAGCAAATTATAAGATAAAAGAAAAGAATATCTTAATCAACAACAATGCTATTAATTTAAGTTTTAAATTAGTTAATAAAACTAATAACGAAGAATCAAAACTTAAAACCATAGTATTTAATGATTTTAGTACCAAAAACACTTTATTAGAGCAATTAAATCAAGTATATAACCAACTTAATATTGAATTTAACGGTGATAAAGCAACTACTTTAATCAATAATGTAACTAAGAGTGATTTTAATGTTAATGGTTTAAATGATATGTATCAATTAGAGATTTTAGAGTTAGATATTCATAACAGCGATATTGTTTTAAAGACTAAATTATCATTTAAAAATGATTTAGATCTTTTTGTCAATAAAGATATTAGTATATCAGGATTTTTAACTAAAGAGTTAGTTATTAATCAAATGAATAGTGATTTAGCTAATCTTTCAATTCAATATAAGAATAATATTGAAACCACTTTAATCACTGATGTTAATCAAAATGATTTTACAATTAGTAATTTTAATGATAATAAATACACTTATCAAGTAATTTCGTTTTTAAAATCTAATAATAGTGTTATCTTTAAACTATTAATCACCAATAATCAATATCCAAGCATTGAAATTACTAAAAATTTAGTTCTTTCAGGGTTTAAAACTAATAAAGCATTGCAAAATAAATTAAATCAAGCATTAAATAATGTAGAAGTAAATTTTACTGCTCAAAAGGAATTGTATTTAACTAATAATCTAACTGTTAATAACTTTAGATTTAGCGACTTAAATAACAATTACACTATTGAAGATGTAAATTTAATTAAAGAAAACGGAACTGTTAGAGTAAGTTTTAGAGTAAAAGATTTAGAACATAATTTAGCTTCAAATATTAAAACCATTACTATTAATGGTTTTAAAACTAATGAGCAATTTATCAATCAATTAAATAATAAATTAAATGATATTCAAGTTCAAGTTAATATTGATAAAGGCCAAACATATACTAAAGACATAACTTGAGAAAATTTAGTATTTAGTAATTTAGATAATTTAACTATTGTGCCAGTAGATTTAATTAAACAAGATACAACTATAATAGTTAAATTTAAAATTAAGGATTTAGAAACTAATTTAATTTCAAGCGATACTAAAACACTTGAAATTAATGGTTTTAAATTATGAGTCAATTATCAAGAATTATTAAATCAAAAACTTAATCAATCAACCTTAGTTTTTAATAAAGATAAATCGAATACTTTAGTTAAAGAAGTTAATATTAATGATTTTGAATTAAGTTTAAATAATAATGAAAATTCTGATTATGTTTTAAATACTATAGAAATACTTAATCAAACTCATAATAGTGTGAGTTTGAAATATACTATTAAAGATATAGCTAATGATTTAGTTTCGAATTTTAAAACTATTACTATTAGTGGATTTTTAGATTATGAAGCAAATAATAGTAATTTAATTAATCATCTTTTATCAAAAGTTAGAATCATTGCATCAAATAATGGTTATTTTGAAAATAATAAAGACAATATAAATCTTAATCTTGCTAATGTTGATGCTAAATTAACTAATTTAAAATATCAATGATATTTAAATAATCAACCTATTTATAATGAAACTAATAATAATTTAACCATTACTAAAAATCAATTAATTAATAATTCGATAGTTAAATTAAAATTATTAATTAATTTTGATAATCAAGAGCTTACAGCTTTTACTAATGAGTTAAATTTATATCCTATTAACCCCTTAGAAAATATAACTTTAAAAGATAATAATCAAGGTTTATTGGTTAATAATTCAACTACATTAACCTTAGAAAATATTGATTTATCAAACATAAAACAAATTACTTGATATCAAAATAATCAAGTTATTAGTAATGATTTATCAAGTAATTTAACTATTAATTCTAATGGAAATTATTATGCAAAAATTATTAATAATAATGATATAAGTTGAACTACTAATCTATTAGAAATATCAAATTTAAAATTACAAAATAATGAAGTTGAATTTAGAAATAAATTAACAACTGAGTTAAATTTACAATCATTTAGTTCTAAAATCTTAAGAAGATATCAAAGAACAGCTAATAATCAATATTATGAAACTAATTTAGAAAAAGAATATGGTAAATATGGTTTTAAATATCCTGGATGAGATAATAATTATGAATCTAATGGTAATAAAAATCGTGATGAATATGTTGATAATGGAAAAAGATTAGATTATTTAAACTCTTGATTAAAATACACTGATGAAACTACCCATCAAACAAAATTTGTTAATATTTCAGATTTAGTTTTAAATGAAAAAAATGATCAAAATTTAGATTATGCTGATCCTAATTGAATTAAAGAACAAATTAAAAATAACACCTTAAAAAAACATCCAGCAGTAAAGAATTTTTATCAAAGAAATGTTTTAGATACTACTTCAGCTATTGATAAAAATATTCAAATAAGTTCTAATATCTTAGGATTTAATTCTACTGGAGCATATTTACCTGCAGGAGAAGTTGCTACTATTACTTTTAGTGATAGAACTTATGAAATATTAAAAAAATATTATCAAAACAACAATAATGATTTACCTTTTAAATTTATTATTAATGCTAATTATTGAGTTAATAGAGGATTTGATAATTCTGGAAGAATATCAAATAGATATCCAAAAATCCAATCTGAATTTAGATATAAATTTAGTGAAATTGATCCAGCAACTAAAAGTTTAAAAATAGCTACACCTTTTGGTGGATCGTTAACTATTGAATTAACTAATAAATTATTTAATGATGATGGTTCATATCATACAGTTAATTTAACTTTATCTAATGTAGTTGAGCAATTATTTTATTCATATAAACAAACTACTAAACAAGATTGAATAGAGCAATTAAATAAAGTTAAATCTGGAAAAATATCAGCTCCAGTATTAGCGATTCAAACTGATTATTCATCAATTTTAGTTCCCTTTACTGCTGAAACTTCTATAGCTTATGTACCTTTAGATAAAATAATTTTCCCTGAAGATGTTTTTAGAAAATGAGATTCATTTTACCAAATGTCATTTGCTTGAGGTGGATATAATGGAAGAAAAATAGTTTTAAATTATTGTAATGATGTCTGAGGAGGAGCTGGAGCTTGAGGAGGAAATGGTTATTTATATGCAGATACTAGTTGAGCAAGTGGATATTTAACTGGTAATACTGATTTTAGTTTTGCTAACTGAGGAAATTATCATGAAATTAACCATAACTTCCAAGATTATCAAGATCCTTTTAATATTAGAGATCATGGATGAACCAATATTCCTTCAGTAGTTGATTTAACTTATATTAATGATAGTTCTAGAAAAAGAAATCTCTTAAATGGTTCAGGAAGATGAGAATGAGGGTGAGCTAGATTAGCTAATGCTTATAATTTAGCTAATAATTATAATAAGGATTGATATTCTTTATATAGCTTTATGATATATAGCTTAGGTCCAAGTAATTTTGTTAAATGAGTTCAAAATTCCGCTCGTTTAGGACATAGCTATAAACAAACTAATACTGTTAAATATTTATCAGATTATTTTGGAATTAATTTTTATTATGCTTTAAGAACTTATAGTTATATGGCTGAGCATAATAATAAATTTAGAATTAATGTACCTAAATTAGGAACTGTAGAAGATGCAAATACTACTGCTAGAGCTATAGAAGAATTTAATAAAGCAACTAAAGGTTATGAAGATGCTAATAAAGCTTTAGAAGAAGGTAAACAGAATATTCAAGTTGAAAAAGATAAGATAAAAGCAATGAATTTACCTATTATGCAAAGTATTGAAAAGAACCTTGAATTAAATCAACAATTAAATGATTTAGCCTCTAAACAAAAAGAAGCGTTAAATACTTTAGCTAATACTAAAGAAGCATTAAGATTAGCGGATTTAAATTATCCAAAAGATAAAAAAGTAGTAACAAACATTAAACATATCCAAGAATTACCTGCAATGGATTTTGTAGCTAATTTATATGCTGTTGGTAATTATTTTTACAATCCTAAAACTCAAAGATATGAATATGATTCAGATGTGCAAGCTCCATTTTTAGTACCTGCTTTTGGTGAATATACTTTTGATTTTAATAAAGCAATAAAATCAATTAATCCTAATTTTAAATGATCAAGAATGAGATTTAGTCCAACTACTAAATGATTTGGTAGTTTAAAAGTTGATCCAAATGATAATAAGAAGCTAATTTATATTGCTAATAGCAATTATTTAGATCAAATTGATGAATTTGATCTAACTATTTATCCAGATGATTTTGATAATAAACCAAGTAATTATGTTCCAGGATATAAATTTAAAATCAAGATGCAAAACGTAGTTAATCGTCCAAGTTATTATATTTTTGATCAATTAGATCAAGAATATAGATCAATTGATCAAGCTATTAGTTATGCTAAAAATAATAATGTTAAAAGCTTAAAATTAGTTCAAGATTTTACCTTAGGTGATGGAGAAAATAATTACTTAGATAAAAAAGCAAAACAATTAACTTTATCTAAATTTAAATTTATCCCACCTAAAACTGGTAAATATACCTTTAAAGGTACAGTTGATGATTTAGCTAAAATTTATATTAATGGAACAAGTATGTGAACTGAAAATCATTGAAATGATCAAGCTAAAGATTTCTTTAGCTATGATTTTGATGTAAATCAAGTTTATGATATTGAAATTTGAGGATTTAATATTTCTGGAGCTGGAGGAGTTAATTTCTGATTAGTTAATGATGATAAAGCTTATAACTTTAAAGATTATGCTTTAGTAGATACCATTGATACTTCTAAATATACATTTAATCAGTTAAAATCATTTCTAACTGATAGTAAATATCAATATCAACCTAGATACATTGATTCTCATGATCGTTCAGAATTGCAAATTAATAAATTTATTCCTACTATTAATGCTAAAACTAAAATTACTGCAACAGTAAATGATACTGATGCAAGTAGTGTTTTAGATCAAAATAATGTTTATACTTCTAATGAAAAAGAAGTAACATTTAAATTCACTTTAGAGCAACCTACTTTATTAAATACTGTTTCGATTACCAGATTTGTTGATGTTAATAAAAAATTAACTGATGATAATTTTGAAGTTGAACCTGAAGATCATGATGAAAATAATTCAACAGTTACTTCAATAAAACCTAAAGATAATGAACAAGAAGTTGTGGATAATGAACAAATACCTTCACATTATAAATTGACTGCAGTTGATGAAAGTGGTAATAATGTAACTTTATTTGATTATTATGCTTCAGTAGAAACTCTAGGCCCTAGTTTTGATATTAGTTTTGATCAAAGTTTCAAAGCTAAATACTTGTATTTAACTGTTGATAAAGAAACTCCAGGAATTAAATTGGTTAATGTTAAATTTGGTTTAGCAATTAATGCTAATGCTATTAAACCAATCAATTCTAGTGATATTAATTTCTATGGAAATTGAGAATTAAAGGCTAATGATAAGGATTATGGTTCTTGAGTTAATGCTACTAGTGCAATTAACAATAATGCTAATAATTATTTTGAAACCACTATTAAAACTAACTCGTTCTCTATCATTGGTAAAAAATCACCTAATGGATCAAGTTTTGATGTTTATTTAGATAATAAATTAATAGGTTCAAATATTTCTACAGCTAATAGTGATACGATTTTAAATACTTTAATAGCAAGCTTTAATATTAATGATAATCAAGAACATATATTAAAAATTGTTAATAAAGAAAATAAAGAATTAGCTCTTAATTATATTGCTTATAATAAAATTAAATAGAGGATTTTATGAGAAGATTCGATAATACAAAAATAATTTATGAATATGAAAAATATCAATTACTTTTAAAAGGTGTTGAAGTAAGTAAGGAAAACTTCGAAAAGAGCAATTTATATAATAAATTACTTGAAAACAAAATATATAAAGAAGAAGATTACTACACTGCTAATATTACTTCAATGTGTTTAAAAACCAATCCAACATCAGTAAGAATTAGAAGTGATAAATTTTTAAAATCTTGCATTGAAAATAAAGATTTAAAATTTTTGGTATCCAGTTTTATAGGTAATGAGAACGAAATGATTCATTATATTGTTAGCTCTCATTGATTTATAGATTATAATAAGCAAGTTGATAAAAGCAATAGTTTTATTCATTTTGATGTACATGACTTAAAAACATTCTCTTATGAACCTGGTTTTCATTATAAGAAACTTAAAGGTAAGAATGTTACAAAGTTTGTATTCTTAATAGTTAAAGATAAGGAATTTAATATAGAACAATTATTTGATTACTTTAATTTATCAACTAACTGAAACAGAAGCACAAGTTATCTAATTAAAGATTCAAGAAATGACCCACAAATTCCAGATGGTATAAGAAAATTTCTATATAATAAATTCAATAATTCTTGTGCTATACATTATTTAGATAAAGAAAAATGTAGAACAAAAATAGATTGACAAAAAACAAAAGAAGCTTTAAAAGGAACAAATTTAAATACACCTTTAGATTTTCATCATTTTATTCCTAGATCAAAATTCAAAAATGAATGATTTAATAATAATTTGGATGAGTTGGATTGAAAAATAATCCACAATATTATAAATGTTGTGCCTTTGTGTCAAATATGTCATCAAAGTATTCATAATAGAGATAAAAAGTTAGTAAAAGATACTTTTTATAACATTATTCAAACATTTGATAATACCAATATGCTAGAAGCTTTTAAAGAATATTTAAAAGATACTAAAGTTATAAACTCGATAGATGAATTGCTAGAATACTATTTATCATAATTTTGTTATAAAAGAAAGGGGATTTTATGAAGAAACTAGTTGTTTGAGACCTTTTTGGAGGTGGACAAAATAGTGTTTATAATGGTTTAAAAGAGAATGATTTACTCAAATACTTTGATGTATATACATTTGATGTAACTGAACCAACTAGAGAAAAACACTATAAATTAGATTTATCACAAGATAATATTGTAGAAATCTTTAAAAAATACCCTAAACCAGATATTATAGTTTCATCTACTTTATGTCAATCCTTTTCATGTGTTTTAAATATGAAAGGTGGTGGTACTTGTTTTTGAAAATATAAAGACGATTCAAAAACAGAACTAGAAGAACGTAGTGTCGAAGAATTTGAGCGTCTTAAAGGTGGATTTACACGAAATTTAAAAAGTGATGTGCAATTATTTATTAAAAGATTAGGAGAAAGGTGTATTAATAATACAATCGAGTTAATCAAACACTATCAACCTAAGTTATGATATATAGAAAATCCTAAGCATTCATTGATTTGAAAGTATATTAAATTTAATAGAACAGATTTTTATGATGCTAATAAAATGTTTTTAAATGAAACATCATTAGGTAAATATGGTTTTTTTACTACTAAACCTACTATTTTCCTTTCTAATGTCAAATTAGAATTATTAAAAGGGAAAATTGAACCACCATATGAGGTCAAAGAAATAGATGGAGTTAAATATTATGTATTAAAAGATGATCCATCTGTCAAAGTTGAATATTCATTAGATAGCAGAATGATTGGATTAGCTTCGATTAAAAAGATGATTAAAGCAAGAAGTGTTAAGTCAGGAATGGGTGGAATGGATTTTGTCATGAGGTCTCAAAAACAATATACTCAAAAGAATAAAATGGTGAATGAACAATTGTCAGAAGCAGGTCCAGCTTCTTCAATTCCTCATCCTTTAATTTTTGAAATATTTAAACAATTTTTAAATAATATTGATGATAGTGGAGATTTCTTAGAATTACAATATATTCATCAAGAATTTACAACTTCAAGTGATTCTGAATAACAAAATGGCCTAGTGCCATTTTTATATACTTTTTTCACACAAGATAAGGGTTAGAGATGATTAAATTAAGAAATTTTGTTAATTAAATAATTTAGTATAAAAAATACAATAAATAATAATATGAATAACAATTTAAATAATTGTACTATCGTTATTGAATTTTTGTTAATAATAGCTTTCTATATATATATATATATATAATGTTTCTCACTTGTAGAAAGGAAGAAACAGATGAAAAAATGAAAGTTAATACCCATAACTATAGCAAGTACTGCTATTATTTCGTTATCAATTATGACTATAGCTTGTAATAATTCAAAAGTTAATAAAAAGTCAATTGATCAATTAAATACAAATCCAATTGATTTAAATAAGAAACCTACCAAACAAATAAATACAAAATCAAAGAATCCAGAAGTAAGTATTACAAATAAGGAATTAACAGAAAAGTTAATTTCATATGGTTTAAATGAATTAACGGCTTATGAGCTTGGTGATTGATTAGGTAATGAATTAAAGAATGGAGAAGAATTTTTAACACAATTAAAAGATCAGATACAAAACCCTGATAAATATTATAAACTTAATGAATCTAATGTTTTAAAATCATTAAGTTACGAATGAGAAAATCTAAAAATCTTATATATTCCAGATGCTGTTGATATAGATTTTGATATAAGACAGATTAGTTTGAAAAAACACAATGATAAAATTTCAAATTTAGAAATACTAATTCTACCAAACCTTCGTGTAATAAATGATTTCTTTAATGCAACAGGTCCTGAAAGTAAAAGTAATTTAAAAAATATCTATGCTCCAAAACTTAAAGAAATTGACAGAAATGCTTTCTGAAATACGAAACTAACCCACGTAGATTTTCCTGAACTGGAGAAAATTGAACCATATGCCTTTACAAAATCGAACCTACAATCTATCAATGCTCCAAAATTAAAAGAAATATCGGGTGATCCTTTTGATAGAACTCCTTTCCTTGAGAAGAATAAAAAAATTATTTTTAACAATAGTATTTTAATAAAATACGATAACAGTTTAATACCTGAGAACGGTATAGTGAATTTACCCGAAAATATCGAAGTTATTTCTGATGGAGTATTTTCTCAAAAAGAAAAAATAAAACAAATTAATGCACTAGGAGTGGTTAAAATAGGTGCATCAGCTTTTTTGAGTTCAAAACTAGAATTAATCAATGCCCCAAAACTTAAAGTAATAGGTGATCGTTCTTTTGCATATACCAAACTAACCCACGTAGGTTTTCCGGAACTTGAGAAAATTGGGCGATATGCTTTTGAAGAATCGAACCTAGAATCTATCAATGCTCGAAAACTAAAAGTAATAGGTGATAGTTCTTTTGCACGTAATAAACTAACCCACGTAGATTTTCCGGAACTTGAGAAAATTGGGCGATATGCTTTTGAAGAATCGAACCTAGAATCTATCAATGCTCCAAAACTTAAATTAATAGGTATTGGCTCTTTTGCATATACAAAACTAACTCAGACAAACTTTCCTGAACTTGAAAAAATTGGTACAAGTGCTTTCCGTGGATCAAACCTTAAAAAAATCAATGTTCCAAAATTAAAAGAAATTGGAACTGATGCATTTGAATCTACTCCAAAAGAAAAAGAACTTTATAAAATGATAAACGAACAAATTTCAAAAAACAAAAATGAAGAATAATAGTTAATCCTGAGTTTCCAAGTTTTAACAAAAAACGATAAAAAGAGCATTTTATTGCTCTTTTTTCAACTTTTTCAAAAATTTACATTGTAATTTATGGTTTTTGAGTTTCTAATATCTTTTTGATAATAACAAAATCATTTAAATGTTGCATATTATCTTTATTTTCTATTAATTTTTCAGTGATAATTTTTGAATTTACTACTTCAACATATTTATTAGCACTTAAAATTGCTTTTATTAATCTTGTGTTAGTAAATCTTTCGTTTTTAACACCTAATACAGGTTCTAAGTTTTTATTTACTAAAGTTAATAAATATCTCATAAGAACCAATGATATAAAGCATAAAAGGAAATATCCTTCAATGTGTTTGTCGCTTCGTACATACACAGGTCTAATTCTTAATGCGTTTTTTAATGTTCTGAAGTTTTCTTCAACTTGTCATTGTTTTGCATATAAATCAACAACATCTTGAACCGTGAGATCGTGTCTCGATGTTTCATAAGCATATAAACCATCAAACTTTTTATCTCTTTCGATTTTTTCATAATCTAACTTATATGAAGTTGTTTTACCATTTTCAATTTCTTTAAAGAATTTGTATTTTTTACCAGCAAGTAAATCAGCTTGAGCAACAATACCGTTTTTAGCTTTTTTGTTGAAATTATCAATAAGAATTTGTCTATCTTGTTTATCTTTTTTAGCACGTTTTTCACTATAAGTTATTATTCTACGTCTAGTTCTTCCATTTGGACGTTTTTTCTGTCATAGTGATTCATAAGTTTCTTCTTTGAATTTAAAATTATCTAAATCAACATATCCTTCAGGATCTTGAGCGAATAATTTAGTTCTTTTAGTAGCGATTTTTAATCTGTAAGAGATTATAAAATCTATATTATTTTGTTCTAGAAATCTAATGTTTTTATTAGTACTCATTCCTCTATCAGCAATTATTGTAACCATTCTAACATTGTAAATTTTCTTGATTTCATTGATAAATGGAATGAAAGTATTTGGATCAGCTGTATTACCTTTAAATAATTTGTAATGGATTGGAATACCATTTTCATCAGTGATTAAACCTACTACAATTTGATCTTCTTTGAATTTTCCATCTTTTGAATATCCTGGATGTTTAAATCCTAAACTTGTAAAAGTCTCAAAATATACAGTTGATGAATCAAATCACATTACATCAACAGATCTTAGGTTTTTAGAAATTAACGAATTATTGATGTTTTTTAAAATAGTTGTTTTATTGTCTGAAAGATAATCTAAAGAGTTGTAGAATGTTGTCTTTTTTGAATCAAATTCTATTTCATAATCTGGGATACTTTCAAAAGTTTTAATAAGACTTTGTTGTTTTAAGATACGTGTTGAAATTATAAATTTCAATATTTTTATTAATTCTTTTGATCTTGTTTCTTTAGTTTTCTCAAAAATATCCAAGTCATCAATTGTGTTAAATAAAATCTGATGACCATAATTTACAACTTTTGATTCAACAACTGAATTTTTAAGAACTCTATTTACTTCTTGCAAAATTTTATCTTTAGGTCATTCAGGATCTCAATTAACACAAGCTTCTTTTAAGAGATTAATTGGGTCTTTTGTAGATTTTTCTAATTTTTCTAAATTACCTAAACCAATACTTCGCTTGTAACCTCTAGCATGACCATTTGAGATAGCTGCTGTGATGTAGTATGTGTCTTTTCTTTTACTTCTAACAATAATCCACTTTTCTTTTTTCATACTCCTAATTATACCATAATTACAATGTAATTATGTGGAAAAAATAATTTTTTTACTATACGTAGTATAGTAAGTATGGAAAAGTGTTAAAAAATTGGTCAAAACTTGGAAACACAGGATAAGTTAGGTGTTTTTGAATGTTTAAATAAATATCAAACTGTAAAAGTTTTTAATTTGTTTAAAATTATTTATTTCATGAATAAAAAATAAAAAAATTCCTAAGTTTTATCCTTAGGAATTTTAAAAAAACTAAACTATTTTTTCTTTCTTGTAAATATAGCACCAATTCAAAATGCTATTGAAGCAATTAGTGCAATAGGAATTAAATATCAAGCGGTTTTATTGTTTGATTTCATTCCATCAATATCATTTATTACTCTTTCTAACAACTCTATAGCATTGTTTATTTGATTATGATCATTAGTTAGACCTTTGTTATTTTTACCTAAAATACTATTAGTTTTAATAAACTCAATAGCATCAGTAAGGTTAGTTTGTTTATCTGGGTTAGTTTTAGCAAATAAATCACTATCAATTAAATCATTTGCTTGGTTGAATTTATTAATTAATGTACCGTGTTTATCATTTAAATTACTAGAAGCATCTTTTAATTCAATTAAACTTGGTTCATTGTTTAATGATTTAGCTTTATTAGCTAAATCCTTAATTAATTCTGGTTCAAGATTTGGTAAATTGCTAATGTGATTTATAGTTTGATCAATTAAATCTTTGATTAGTTTAATTTCTTTATCAGCTTTATTTAATTGTTCTTTGATTTTATTATTTATTTTAGTTATTTGGTCTTTAACTTTAGCTGGATGGTTATTTAAAACATCAATTGCTTGGTTTATAGCATCGTTGATTGCTTTAATAATTGGGTCTTTAATATTGCTTAGTAAGAAATCAAAGTTATTATTTTTAATTAAATCATTTTTACTATCAATTGCTTCTAATATCGCATCTTCAAGCTTAATTTTGCCCACTAAATTGTTGATTTTATCTTTAGCTTTAGCATAATTGATTGCTGTAGGGCGTTTGATTTTATTTAATTCTTTATCGATATTATCCACTAAATTATTAAATTTGTCTTTAAGACTGTTAGATAAATTAGAATTATTAATTTCTTTTTTAGCTTTTTGTTTAGTATCTAAATAATCTGCTTTAGCTATAGCATCTTTAACATTATCTACAGCTTTATTTAACTGATTAATTAAATTATTAATATCAGTTTCACTAGCATCTTCATCATTAATCGAGTCATTAATTTGTTTGATTAAATCTTTAATTTCTTTAGATAAATTGATTTTATCTACTGGATTTACTAATGAATTGCTTAGATCTTTTAATACATCTTTAGCATCTTTGATTGATGCTTTAGCTTTGGTATTAATGATTTCTTTAACTAATTCCTTAGTAACTTCTTCAACTAATTTAGTATTAGATTTATCAAGGCTATTTACCTTATTAACAAGATCTTTGATCTTATTGATTTCATTAGGATATTTATCTTTTAATTTCTTGATTAAATCATTTGCGTCAATAATAGTTTTATCTAATTTAGCATTAGCTAAATCATTCAGTAATTTATTATTATTGTTGATTATTTGATTTGAAGTTTTATTATCTAAATTATCTAATGCATCCTTAATTGAATTATCTAATTTATCAATTATAGGATTATATTTATTGTTATCAATAGTATCTATATAATCCTTAATTTTGTTAATTGTAGCATCAATGATTGTTTCATTGATTGCTTTATCAACTTCTTCTTTAGCTTTTTCATAATCTATTGCTTTAGGATTAGTTATTTTGCTTAATTGATCTTTGATGTTATTTACTTTGTTAACTAATTCTTCTTTAGTTTTATCATCTAAAGAA
The DNA here is from genome assembly GCF_009792315.1 of Mycoplasma sp. NEAQ87857. NCBI lineage: Bacteria > Bacillati > Mycoplasmatota > Mollicutes > Mycoplasmatales > Mycoplasmataceae > Mycoplasma > Mycoplasma sp. NEAQ87857. The sequence continues at coordinate 882,692 of NZ_CP045542.1, forward strand.
GAATTATCATTTGTTAAATCATTAGCTAGATTAATACTATTTTCATAATCAGCTTTTTTAACTTCTTTATTTGCTTCAGTGATTGCTTGATCTAAATCATTAATTGCGTCAATTATTTCTTCTTTAGATAAATTATTAATTGCATCATTAGTTTTATTGATTAAATCATTGATTTTGGTAGTTAAATCTTGTTTTTGATCATCATTTAACAATGATTTATCTACTAGATCTAAAATTTCTTTTGCATCAGTGATTTTAGCTTTAGCTTTAATATCAATAACGTCTTTATTTAATGATTTAGTTGCTTGATCAACTAAATCATTAGCATCTTTATTGATGTTTGAATTATTATTGATGCTATTGTTTAATTGATCAATTAGATCTTGATATTTATTTGGATTTTTATTTAATTCATCTAATAAATCTTTAGCATCAATAATTGCTTTATCTAATTTAGCATTATCTAAATCATTAATTAACTTATTATTATCTTGAATGATTTCATTAGTAGTTTTATCATCATTAGCAATTAAACTAGTTTCAATAGCGTTGTTTAATGTATTTTTGATATCTTGATATTTATCATTATCTTTAATACTATTAATTCATTGTTTAGCATCAATAATAGTTTTATTTAATTTAGCCTTAGCTATAGCTTTAGCTAAATCATCAATCGCTTGTTTTTGTTTGTTTTTTAGTTCATTAGTCATTGCATTAGATGCTACTTGATCAACTACGTCTTGAGCTTGATTGATCGCTTGAGTTAAATCATTAATGATTTTGTTATAAAGATCATTACTATTTAATTGATCTTTTAATTTCTTTGCTTCAATAATTTGATTTTTAAGCTTAATGTGATCTAAAGCATCTTCTAAATCACTAGTAGCTTTAATAATAGTTGCTTGATCATCAGTGTTTAATGTTTGTTTTGCTGTTTCTATAGCATCATTTAATTCTTTTGTCAAATCAGTATCATCAATAGAATTTAAATAATCTTTACTTGTTTGAATCAGGTCTTTGAGTTTATCTAAAACAATACTTAATTGATCATATCTTCTATTAGCTTCAGTAAAAGCTAAGTTTAATTTCTCGATATCATTATTAATAGTATCTAAATCACTATTATGATTAATTAAATCGTTATAAGTATCATTCATTACTAATGGTAAATTACCTCTTAAATTAACTTGAGTATCTTTAGTATTAGTATTTAATCAATCATTAACTTGATTAATTAAATCTTTTAATTGACTTTTAGCTCTTGCTAGATTTAATAGTTCTGGGACATTAATTTTTATACTTACAATTTCATTATAAATAGCATTAACTTCATCATTTAATTTTGCTAAATCCTCTTTAGCAAAATTAGTTGTATCAGTAGCTTTTTTATGCTCTAGTTCAATGAATTTGTTAAAGGTATTTTTAATACCATTATCAAATTCATTATGGATTTTAGTTTTAAAATCTTGCTTAATAGCAGCTAAATTAGCTTCAGTAACTTTATCTGATGCTTTAGCAGTAGTAAATAAAGCATCAATAATAGCATCTTGTTCGTTTTTATATACTATATTACCATTTAAACCATTGCTATTATTGTCAATATCAACCATCTTAATTAATTGATCATAAGTATTTTTAACTATGGCTAAATCATCTTTTAGACCTAAATTAAACTTAATAAGTCCTTTAGGTGCTAAAGTTTTAGCAATTAAATCATTAATTACATCTTTTAAGTTATTACCTTTATCATCTAAGGTAGTATTTTTGGTAAATTTAGCTGAATTTTTAATACTATTAATTGCAACAATTAATGCATTAAGATCTAAATAAGCTTTATTTAGATCTTTAGCTTTTGCTTCTATTTCATAAACTTCAACATTAGTTTTAGCATTATTAATATCATTAGCTAATTTATTTTTAAGTGTAATATCAAGCTGTTTTAATTTATTAATATTGCTTATAGCAATACTTTGAGCAGCTTTTAAAATATCTAAACCATCTAAAGCTTTAGTTTTAGCATCTAAATCAATTGCTAAAGTATTTAATTCTTTAGCAGGATTATCAACCATAGCATCTTTAGCTAAACCATTATTGTTAAATAATTGATCTTTAGTAATAGTTGTATTAACTAATAAATTATTGCTTTCATTATTTAACTTACTATTAGCATTAGCTAAAGAAGCATCAAAAGCAATTTTACTTATTGAATCTACTACATTTGGATAATTACTATAATCTTTAGCATTAATATATTCAATAGATTCTTTAGTTTCATTAGCTTTATTAACTATATTAATTAAATGATTTGAAGAAGCATTTAATTCATTAATATTATCTAAAGCATTATTTAATTTAGTTGTAGTTATATTAAATAAATCATTGACTTTATTTTCAATTAAACCTTTAATATTAGTTTCATTAGTTACCTCATTATATAAATCATCAACTAATTTATTTATATTATCTTTAGTAGCAGAATCTACATTTGCTACATTAGATTTAACCTTAGAAGCTAAATCTAATAATCTTGTTGCTTGAATAATTTCTTCTAAGTTATAATCAAACATTAAAGTATTATTAGCTTGATCAAACATTGCATTAGTTAATTGAACTTTAATATTATTTAATTCATTAGCAGTTAAATTATTGAAGTTAGTATCATTAATTAAACTTAAAGCATAAGTTTTTGATACATCATTAAAGATTTGATTTAATTTTGCATTAAGTTTTTGTATTAAATTAGGTTGATGTAAGTATCTAATTAAATCTTCTTTAATTTTGTTTTGTTCTGCAGTTGCTGTTGTTGAATTACCATCATTAATTGCTTGAATTACTGCTTGTTTGATTTGTTCTAGATTATCATTGACATTTAAATTAACTTTAGTAGCTATTTTAGCTAATAAGATATTGTCTAAATTGCTTGTAATAATAGTATTAACTAAATTATTAATATTTGAAGTATCTAAAGTATTAGCTTTAGTATTTAAAACGCTATTAATAATGTCTTTATAAATTTGATTGTGCTCAAGTTTAGCATTAATTGCATTAATAATATCATTATCTGTTGCTAAAGTATCAAGATTTAATTTAGCTTTTAAAGCATCTTTATTAGCAATTAATTCTAAAGCTTTTGTAATGTTATTGCTAATAGTTAAATTGTTTAATTTAGCTAAATCACTAGCAGGTAAAAGATCTTTTACTAGATCTTTTAAGGTTTGGTTTTTAGCATATGAATAAACTAAGTTTGATTTAAGAACTTTATTAGCTGCTTGAAGATTATAATCATTAATGCTTGCTAATAGATCATAAAGCTTATCATTAGCATCACTAGCAGTATTTGCAGTAGTATTAATGTTAGCTTCAGTATTTAAATCAATCGCTTCTATTTCTTTAGTTTCATTAACTTTTGAACCTTTACCTTCTTTTCAATTATTAATAATCTTATTAATATCAGTTTTAACATCCTCAATATCATTTAATATCTCTTTAGCAATTTCTTTGAATCGATCATTGTTAAAGATTGGATTATTATTAATTGTGTTATCTAATTTATTAATTTTGTCATTAATAAATTCAACTTTATTAATGATTTCTACAGTTTTAGATTTTAAATTAGTAGCTTCATTTTTAGAATTATCTTTATCAATATTGTTAATTGCATCTAAAATTGAATTTTTAAGCTTTTCTTTAACATCATTATCTGTAATTACTGAATCAGTAATTCTATTATCTAAATCTTTTATAAGATTATCTTTAAAGGTTTTAGCTGATTCTTCTAATTTCGCTTTAGCTAATTTTAATTCATTTAAAATTGTATCTACTTGATCTTTGGTTAAATCATTACCATTTGTCTTATCTAAAACACTAGTAGCATTATTTAATGCTTGATCAAAAGCTAATTGAGTTTCTGTAGAAGCAAATTTATATTCACTAGCAGTTTTATTTTTATAAGTATCTAAGATTGAATTTGCTTGATCATTTTGGTTATTAGGATTAACATAGTCATTTAAAACTTGCATTGAATTATTTAATTTATTAGCTAAATCTAAAATTGAATTTGCTAATGGATGATTAATATCTCTATTATTCCCTATTAAATCATCAATGTAATTAGCAGCTATTACTTTTTGTTTAAATGATTCTTTTTGAGCATTATTAAGATAATTTAAGTTTTGAATTTGATCAATTACTTGATCTTTAGTTTCTTGTAATTTAGCTAATCCATTTAAATTATCTAAAGCAATAGTTAATTCATTAACTTTATTATTAATATCATCTAAATTGCTTGAAATGATTTTAGCATCTTCAACATTATTAATGTCATTAATAATGTTTGACATATTATTAAATTTAGCTTCCACTTCATTTTGTAAGTCTAAATCTGAATTATTAAATTTAATAGTGTTAGCTTTTTCATTGTTATATCGATCAATTACATTTTTAATACCAGTATAACTATTGTTTAAAGCACTAGCTTTAATTAATTGATCATTAATTAAAGTTGAATCATTTGATGAATCAATAATGTTATTAAAATTAGTTTTAATAACATTATCTAAATGTTCTAAATTATTGATTTCAAGCTTGGTTTTAGCTTTTAATAAAGCTAAATTAATATCTTCTAAAGCATTTTGTAATTCTTTAGCTTTAGCAACTAAATCATACCCTTGATTATTAGTTACTTTAAAGATATTACTATCACTAATGTGTTGCTTAATAGCGTCTTTAATAGTATTAAAGTCGCTATTATTATATTCATTTGATCCAAATTCTTCACCAGTAGTAAATTTATTTAATAAGTTATTATATTTTGCTAATTGTTCATTAATTAATTTAGTTCCAGCATTTTTTGCATCAGTTTTAAGTTTGTTAGTTCTTAAAATTAAATCATTATAATCACTAACATTAGTAATATTTAAATTAATATTATTACTATCAAACTTAGATTCATCATCTAAGTTTGAAGCTATAGATTTAATTAAATTATTGTTAGCTGGATTATTATTAGCATTATATGAAGCATCAAGCTTAATATCATTTAAATAATTATTTTCTCTAATAGCATTAATCGTTTTATAAGCATCTTTTAAAGCATTAATAAAGTTATCTTTAACTAAAATAACTTTAGCTTCTCCAGTTAAACTATCTCAAGCAGTATTTAATTTAACTCTAGAGTTTTCTAATTGATTTAAATAGTTATTAAAGTTTAAATCATTAGTTGTTAAATTGCTATGAGTATTAATAATATTGTTATTAGTGTATTCATATAATTTAGTTAATTCATCTTTAGCAGCAATAAATTTATTTTTATTGTTTCTAGAACTTAAAATATAGTTTAATGAATTATTTGAATTACTAAATTTAGTTAAATCATCTTTGATTAATTTAGTTTGTTGATCTAATTGATTTAATTTATTAAATACTTGAAGTTTATTTTCAATAGTACTATCATCATTAATTGCTTCTTTAAATAATTTATCTAAAGCTGTAGATAAATTATTTTTTGTATTAACAGCTTTAGATAATTCATTAATTAAAGCTGTTCTTTTTGTTTCTAAATCAGTAGTTTTATCAACTATCTCATCTGCAGGGTTATTAACATTCATTAAAGCATTAACTTGATCTTTTATAGTATTTAAATCACTAATAGCGTTAATTAATTGGTTGTTATCTAAATCTTTAACTATGGTATTTAAATTATTTGAATAATTGCTTAAGATCTTATTTAATACCTTAGCTGCAGCTATTTTATTTTTATCAATGTTAGTTCATTTATATAAATCTTCTAAATTAGCATCTATTTGATCAATTTTATTAGCAGTTAATAATGCTGTTTTAACATTATTGACTTTATTTTGTAAATCATCTGCTAAATCAGTTAAATCTAAAGATCTAAGCTCTAGAATAACTTTTTTAGCTTCAGTAATATATTCATTAGATTTAGTTTCAATTAATGCACCATGAAGATCATTAATTGCTTTATTTAATTCGGTTACATTACTATCATTATCTCTTTTACTATCTTCTGCAGTAGTGATTGAAGAAGATAATTTAGTTAAATTATCACCTGTTAATTTATTTGAATCTTTTAAATCTTTAGCATAAGTGATTAATTTAGCTAATGCATCATTAGCTAAAGCTACTGCAGCACTACCATTAAGGTTATCTTTAGTAGTATTTAAATTATCTTTAGCTTCAGTTATTTTTGAAATATCTAAATCACTGTAATTGTTATCAATGATATTATTAACTTTCTCTAAAGCTTTACCAAATTCATTTCTAGAAGTTTCATCAGCATTAATATAATTAATTGAACTTTTATCTTTTAAATCATTAGGAATATTATCTAGATTATCTCTTAAACTTTCCATTGCATTATTTAATTTAATCGCTTGATCTAAAATAGAGTTTAAACTAGGGTTATCAACATTATTGTTTGAAGTAATTTGATCTAAAGTAGTGGCTTTAGACACTTGATCTTTTAATGCTTCACGTTGTTTATTGGTTAATTTAAGCAACTTATCTAATTTGGTATTAGCTTGATCTTTAAGATCATTTAAACGCTTTTCTCCATCTAAAGCATTTAAAGTTGTATTTAGATTCTCAATTAATGGTTTAACAGTATCTAAATCAGTTGATATTCCTTTTAATGATTCAGAATCATTAATATTTTGGACTTTAGAGTTATCTAAAGTATTAAATGCTTGTTTTAAGTTATTTTGAGCTTCTACTGAGGAATTATTAAATAGATTTGAACCAAAATTATCTCCAGTTTTTGATTTTAAATCTTTAATAATATCTGCTAAATCTTTATATGCATTATCTAAATCTTTAGCTTTTGTAGTTATATTATTAATATCATTTTCATTAGCGATATCAATATTATTATTTAACTGAGTTTTAGCTTCATTTGATAAATGATTCAATTTAGCAATATCTGCTTTTGCTTTAGCTTTTAAGGTATCTAATTTAGCTTTAGATATTGCTTTATCTAATTCAATAGCAGCATTTACTTTAGTTAAATTATTAGCATTAGTTTCTGCTTGTTTAGCTTTAGCAATAGCTTGATTTAAGTTATCTTTAATCCCGTTAAAGAATGATGATTTATGCTCATCATTATCATATTCATTATTATTAACTCATTTATTTGCTTCATTAGTAGCATTAGTTATTGCTTCAGTTAATGCAGAATTTGCAGCTGTAGTTGTTTTATTAGCTAAAGTTAAGTTTTGTAGTTCTGTTAATTGAGCTTTATTAGTAATATTTACACTTAAACTAGTATCTACATCATCTTTAGTATTAATATTTCCATTTACTGATACTGCAGTAGTTACACTAGGATTAGTTGCTTTAGATATTTCTTCATCTAAATCGATATTTTTAGTTAAATTATTAGTATTATCTTTAATTAAATTATTAATTTCAATCGCTTCTTTTAAGTCATTAATAAATTTCTTTTTAGCTTCTTCAATTTCAGTTAAATCATTTAACTTATTATATTCAGTAGATAATGTACTTAATTTATTTTCTAAACTAGTTAAGTAAGTACTACTATTAGTTACAACATTTTCAGTAAATCCACTATTTGTAGCACTTCCTTTATTGTTTGAATCAATTAATTTCTCTACTTCTGCTAAAGCGGCTTTATAACTTGATCCATAAGGAGAAAGGTCTATTTTATTAGTATCTGTTTCAGTATAAAGAACCTTATTATCTTTAATCTTTTTAAATAACTTATCAATTCTTACAGCGTTATTATAAGCATTAATTGCATTTGTTAAATTATTATCATCATTAGAAATATATGTTTTAAAAGCATTAGCAATAGTAGCATCAATATTAGTTAAAGAATCAATTTCTTTAGCTAATTTAGCTCTTGCATCAGTTATAGAACTATCTAAAGCAGTAGCTTTATTATTAATATCATCCTTATTAACTTTAGGATAAACTAAATCTAATTGACTTCTAGCATCATCTACTGCAGTTATAGAATGTCTTAAAACATTATCCATAGGATAATCATTAATCATTACTGAAACTCTATTATCAACACCTTGTCCCATTTTATCTTTGATTAATTTAGCTTTTAATCTTGATTCTTGGAGTTTGATTTCTGCATCAAGTTTCTCAGCATATAACACTATAGTGCTATTATTTGAACCTGTATTTTGTAAAACTCTATCTAAATCATTAATCTTATTCATTAAAATACTTGATTCTTTAGTTAAATGATTATTATCTAATTGAGTTTTTAATATTTTAGCTTCTAGTATTTTTTGTTTAGCTTTAGCTTTAGAAATAGCTTTGGTTAAGCTTGCAATATCATTATTTAAATCTCTAACACTATTTTTATGAGCTTCTTTATTGGTTGTTGCAGTATTTATAGCGGTTAATAATTCTGCTTTAATGCTATTATCTAATTCATTTGAAGAATGTAAGGTATTAGCATTTGCAATTAAATTAGTAAGCTCATTCATTACATTTCTTAAAATTAAATTACCATCTAAATTGCTAATTGCAGTAGTAACTGCATTAGTTTGGTTTTCTAAAGTGGTTTTTGCATTATCTAAAGCATTAGTATTAGTTATAGAATTAATAGCTGATATTAAGTTATTTTTAATAACTCCTGAATCATTAATATTGGTTGATAATGTATTTTTAGCATTTTGTAATGCATTTTTGTTATTTGCTGAAGCGTTATTATAGTTATTTCTATCTTCTTGAGATAATGAAGCTGAATCTAGTACTAAATTATTATATTTATCAATTACAGCTTTAGTATTTGTTGCTTGAGTATCAATAGCTTTAAGTTTTAAAACATAATTATTGATATCTGCTTCATTTGAATTAGTAGTAATAAGATTTTTTAATCTTGTTTTTTGACCTTGATCAAAGTATTGTAATCTATCTATTTCTGCTTGTCTTTCTCTAACAAAGACTAATTTACCATCTAAAGCATCAATTTTTGCTTTTAAATCACTAGCTCAATCAGTTACTTCTCGTTCATTAACTAATTGATTAATTTTTAAATCATTAATTGATGTTAAAGAATTAATAGCAGTAGCTAATTTAGAATTAATTTGGTTAATTTTGGCATCTAAAGCATTTTTGTTAGATGCTTTAGTGTATACAATGCTATTTTTTACATCTAAATATCTTTGAACTTGAGTTCTAAAATCATTAGCTTTAGTATCAATTCTTTTTAATTCATTAGTTAAATCAGTTGCACCTTGAAGATAAGTTTTATTTCTTCTTGGTCAATCTCAAGAAGTTAAAGCATCCTTATAGGTATCTTTAATACCTTGAGAGAAGTTATTTAATCCTTGAATTTGAGATCTAAGATTTTCTAAGTTAGTTTCACCATTTAATGAATTATATGCATGAGCAATACTATTTGAAGTTGTATTACCAGCCATATATCTATCAATAGTATCTTTTGAAGTTTGGTTTTGTAAATTTGATGGAGTAATAAGTTTTAATTTATACTCATTACCATTACGTTCAAATAATGTCTTAAAACTTGTTAAAAGATCATCATAAACAGTTTTATTATTAGCATATTTATAATTATTTGAATTATAAACAGTTTGTTCAGTATTATCTTTAAGATATTTAATTGCTTTAAATAATGAATTATTATCTCTATTAGTACTTGGATCACCATTAAATTCAACTAAATAATTAATTAATTTATTAGCTTCATCAACTGTAGGTTTATTATAAACTTCATTTAAATAAAAGTTAGCTAAAGCAGTAGTAAATAAATCTAAATTCTTAGCTTTATTTAAATTAGTTAAACGATCTAGCCCATGAAGAGCATCATATCTTAATTTAACTTTAGTTAAAGTACCATTTAATGCATTAATTGTAGTTGATACATTTTTAATATCTAATGGTGTATTTACATATGCATTATGTTTTAGTTTATTATTGTTATCAAACTTCAATCTTAAATCAGTTAAATCTCTATCATAATTAGTTTTAGAACTATCAGTTGCAAATCTATAATTAGCTCTCATATCAGGTGTAACATACATTTCATTAGGTAAATCAAATTTGATAGCTACATATTGCTTATTACCTATTTCTACTGCATTTTTTCCATTATAAACTTGATCTGCTGAAGTATTTAATAAAACCGCATTGTCTTTAATGTGTTTAGCATCAGATAAACTTGAAGAGTTAGTTTTATTAAAACTTGCAACAAATTGAGTTTTAATAGTATCATCAATATAATTTAATGCTCTAACATTATCAGTTAAAGTATCAAAATGAGTTTGAATTGCATTATCTATTGCAGTAATTAAATTATTTAATTCTGTTACATATCTATCATAATTAGAAGTTTTATAAGGAACTACTATGTAGCTTCCAGTATCATTATTTAAAATATTTATTCCATCATTAGTACTATAAACTGCATTAGCAATAAATGATGATTTATTTTTGGCTTCAGTAGCATATCTTTTTAAAATCTCATTAGCATCAGCAACAAATTTAGCTACTTCTGCATTTTCTAAATATTTTTCATTATCTTTTAAGTGTTTATCTAAATCAAACATCTTTTTAAATAAACTATTTCAATCAAAGTTATAACCATTAAAAATATGAGGATCAGTACTATTGTAAAAATTATTTTTATAAGTATCTTTAGTATCTTTTGATACAGCTATAAGAGCTCTATTTCAATCAATACCATCTAATTCAACAACTGTAGATCCAATTCTAGAAAATCTAGTTCTAGGAATACTTCATTTTCTATTAGTTACAGTAGTATCAATATCTGAAGGAGCAGCAAAAACAAAGTTATTATCAACTTTAGGGTTTAACATTTTTGCATATCCATCTCTAGGACCTCAATTATGTTCTTCTCTAATAGAACTAGCGTGGAAAGTTATACCTGATTTTTCATATTCGTTTAAATCATAACTATTAGTTGCATTGTATGTGTTTCAATGAGGATCAGTGGTATGACCAAATACTTCTACTAAGTTACCATTTTGTTTTTGGTAATATTTGTAATTTGCTATAGGAAGTTTAAAATCAATATTAGTTGTATTTTTCTTATATGAATTAATTTTTACTGGAAGAGGTCTATTGGTTGTGCGTTGATGCACTCAAAAATTACCAACAGCTAAATTACCACCTTTATCTCTTCCTGAAAGATTATTTGCATCATAAACTAAATAATTAGTTGCTCCAATGTATGATGCATCTTTACTTCTACTTGCTGAAGAAGGTTTTCAAAAATCTTTCTTTTTGAACTTCATAGTTATATAAATATTTGTACCAGATTGCTCTCATGGTGGGATATCTTTTGCATTTCAACTAAGTTGTAAAGCACTACCAAAAGTAGTAGCAAGGGAATTTAATTGTTTAACTCCAGGCGCTACTTTTGTAACATTATTGTAATAATCTTCCCAAACATTTGAATTACGTAAAAATTGCCCTTGAAAACCTGCAGATAGTATATTAGAATTTAATCCATTAATATTCTTATCAACGTGATGAATATCTTGATCTAATAAATGTCAATTATTTACAACTTTTGGATAACCAAAAGTTAGTTTTTCATTAGAATTTCAATGAGCTGCATAAAATGTAGATCCTATATGACCAGCTTTATCAGAATCTCCATAATATTTAAAAAGTGGTAACCCTCATCCTTGTCTTCCAATTTCATCATTTTTTGAATTAAAATCAATTTTATGATGCTTTAAGTTAAAAGTAAATTCTTTTTTACCCTTATAGTCCCAATTATAGTTATTGTGTTGAGCAACTCAAGTTACTTTCACTTCTTGAGGAGTTCCATCTTGTTTAGTAATAACTGGTTCAAAATCATCTGATCAAATAATATTCATTCTCATTAATGAATTATGATAGTTTGGTAGATTTCCTAATCACGCATTACTTTGATTTCTTAATGTTTGCATCCCGAATTCAAATCTATAAGTTTGCTCATTAGCATTTAATCCACCATCATCAACTCTAACTACTTTAACAAATTGTTCAGCTCCACCTTCTCTAGAAGTAATTGTTTTAAATACTTCCTCTGGAAATTGATCACTTTTACTTAAAATAAGAAATTTATTTTGATCATTAAAGGTTTTTAAAGCGTTAGGATCATTAGTTGACAAATCACCAATATTAAAATCATTTAAATATTGAACTTGAGAGTTATTATTATTTAATAAATCAGGTTTATAGTAACTTTTTATACCTTGTGATCCGTAATTAACAAAATATCTATTATTTTCATCTCTTAAATTCAAATCTGAATTAAAATAACGCATATATGCATTATTAAAATTATAAAAAGTATTGTCAACCTTAAATAAATCAGTATTATTAATTAATGAAGTAAATTTTGTAATTGTGTCTCTCTTAAAGAAATATTTATTAACAGTGTTGTTGATATCTGTAGGTAAATAATCTGTAAACTTCTTAGTATTTGCATTATAACCATTGTTATTTGATGCAGCAATAGAAGCAAAAGAAGTAGTAATTCCCACTGTAGAAAGTATAATAAAAGGTACTTTTTTAAACTTGTTTTTATGCATAATGCCCCTTTTAAAATTATTAGTAAATAAATATTAAAAATATTGTGAAATACCAAAATTATATATATATATATATATATATGCAAGGGGTATTTGAATAGTTAGACAAAATTTAAAGTCTTAAAACTTTTTTATTACTTATATTTTTTAATTTTTTTGAATAAAAAATATAAGTTTTATCATTGTGTATTAAGCGATAGTTATTAAACCATTAAAGGAGTTTGTATGAAATTTTTTGATTTTTGTTCAGGAATAGGTGGAGGAAGATTAGGTTTAGAATTAAATGGTTTGGAATGTGTTGGGCATTGTGAAATTGATCCAAAAGCAGATGATACTTATAAATTATTTTTTAATGATTTTAATAATTACGGAGATTTAACAAAAGTAGATATTCAAAAATTACCTGATTTTGATTTTATGATTGCGGGTTTTCCTTGTCAAACTTTTTCAATCGCAGGTAAAAGAAAAGGTTTGCAAGACAAAAGAGGTCAAATCATTTATTCTTTAATCCAAATATTAATTAATAAGAATATAAAGTGTTTTCTTCTTGAAAACGTTAAAGGTTTAATAAATCATAATAAAGGCGAAACACTAAAAACTATTGTCAATGAATTAGAAAATGCTGGATACAATGTTTTTTACAAAGTTTTAAATAGTATCGATTATGGTGTAGCACAATCAAGAGAAAGAATCTATTTAGTAGGTTTTAAAAAAGAATTAGGAACAGAGAACTTTGAGTTTCCAAACGGTAAACAAAACAACTATGATTTTAATCAATTTTTAGATGAAGATAATGATCTAGAATTGCAAGAAAACAATCCTACTTTTTTAAAGTACTTATCAAATAAATACAACCAAAATAAATACACTATTGATGAGATAACAAATTGAGAAAATTGTGTTATTGATTGACGACAATCAGATCTTAGAAAATATAATAAAGTATTCCCTACTTTAAGAACCGGAAGACATGGGTTGTTATATATAAAAAATAAAAAAATCAAGAAATTAAACGGTTATGAAGCATTACTATTGCAAGGTTTTCCAAAAGAAATAGCAATTAAAGTTAAACAACACAAAATACCAAATAACACGGTATTATCTCAAGCTGGTAATGCTATGACTGTAAGTGTTATTAAAGAAATAACACATCATATGCTAAAAGAAATAAAAGGTATAAATTAATATGAATAAAATTGAATTAGGATCAATGACCGCTAAAAATGGTTTTAAAAACGAAATAGAAATAGTTAATAAATTTAATAATTGAAAAAATGATATTGATGCACAAGTTTGATTGAAAATAATGCAATATAATCTTGAAAATATTGAATATGTAAAAGCGATTGTTATTAGTGGTTATAAAGCTGATGTTAATCTAAAGGTACAAATCAAATTCAAAAATACATTGGATGTTGAAAACATTCAGGTTAAATTAGTAAGTAATAAAAAGGGATTTAATCAAATAGACAAAAGATGATTATCAAGTTATAATAATTTATGAGAAATTCCGCAAGATGTGTATTCAGTTTTGGAATACTTCACCGGAGAAAAACACCCATATAAAACTGGTACAAGAGATAATAGACGGATGTTTATGGACGAATTTACAGAAAATGAACAAAAAATCTTATTAGATTGAATAGATAAAAATAAAATTCTTATTCTTACAGATGTTTTAAGGGGTAGGGGTGAATTTTGTGCTGAATGAGTATTGGTTGCTCAAAAACTTGATAAAAATGCAAAATGAGTTCTAAAAAATATAAATGAAGTTATAAATCATTATTATGATGATGGAAAAATCACAATTAGTCCTAAAGGTTCTATAAAACTTGGCAAGGTTACTATTCAGAGAAAAGGTGGTGATGGTGGTAGACCATCAGCTAATATGCTACAATTTAAAATAGATCCAACAGAATTATTCTAATAAATTAAAATTTATTTGTAGTTTTAATTTAACCCAAAATGAACAAATTTATATTTGTTCATTTTTTAATCGCTCTTAAGGTCTAATTAGCACTAAACCTGCGTTTCCCACTTTCGTATTAAAATAAGCACTTTTTAAGCTGCTTATTTTTTATTATTATAAATACCTGAGTTTCCAAGTTTTAACAAAAAACGATAAAAAGAGCATTTTATTGCTCTTTTTTTAACTTTTTCAAAAATTTACATTGTAATTTACATTTTTTGAGTTTCTAATATCTTTTTGATAAGAGCAAAATCATTTAAATGTTGCGTATTATCTTTATTTTCTATTAATTTTTCAGTGATAATTTTTGAATTTACCACTTCAATATATTTATTAGCACTTAAAATTGCTTTTATTAATCTTGTGTTGGTAAATCTTTCATTTTTAACACCTAATACAGGTTCTAGGTTTTTATTTACTAAAGTTAGTAAATATCTCATAAGAACTAATGATATAAAGCATAAAAGGAAATATCCTTCAATGTGTTTGTCGCTTCGTACATACACAGGTCTAATTCTTAAAGCGTTTTTTAATGTTCTAAAGTTTTCTTCAACTTGTCATTGTTTTGCATATAAATCAACAACATCTTGAACCGTAAGATCGTGTCTTGATGTTTCATAAGCATATAAACCATCAAACTTTTTATCTCTTTCGATTTTTTCGTAATCTAACTTATAAGAAGTTGTTTTACCATTTTCAATTTCTTTAAAGAATTTGTATTTTTTACCAGCAAGCAAATCAGCTTGAGCAACAATACCATTTTTAGCTTTTTTATTGAAATTATCAATAAGAATTTGTCTATCTTGCTTGTCTTTTTTAGCACGTTTTTCACTATAAGTTATTATTCTACGTCTAGTTCTTCCGTTTGGACGTTTTTTCTGTCATAGTGATTCATAAGTTTCTTCTTTGAATTTAAAATTATCTAAATCAACATATCCTTCAGGATCTTGAGGGAATAATTTAGTTCTTTTAGTAGCGATTTTTAATCTGTAAGAGATTATAAAATCTATATTATTTTGTTCTAGAAATCTGATGTTTTTATTAGTACTCATTCCTCTATCAGCAATTATTGTAACCATTCTAAGGTTGTAAATTTTCTTGATTTCATTGATAAATGGAATGAAAGTATTTGGATCAGCTGTATTACCTTTAAATAATTTGTAATGGATTGGAATACCATTTTCATCAGTGATTAAACCTACTACAATTTGATCTTCTTTGAATTTTCCATCTTTTGAATATCCAGGGTGTTTAAGACCTAAACTTGTAAAAGTTTCAAAATATACAGTTGATGAATCAAATCACATAACATCAACAGATCTTAGGTTTTTAGAAATTAATGAATTATTGATGTTTTTTAAAATAGTTGTTTTATTATCTGAAAGATAATCTAAAGAGTTGTAAAATGTAGTCTTTTTTGAATCAAATTCAATTTCATAATCAGGAATACTTTCAAAAGTTTTAATAAGACTTTGTTGTTTTAGGATACGTGTTGAAATTATAAATTTCAATATTTTTATTAATTCTTTTGATCTTGTTTCTTTTGTCTTCTCAAAAATATCCAAGTCATCAATTGTGTTAAATAAAACTTGATGACCATAATTAACAACTTTTGATTCAACAACTGAATTTTTAAGAACTTTATTTACTTCTTGCAAAATTTTGTCTTTAGGTCATTCAGGATCTCAACTAACACAAGCTTCTTTTAAGAGATTAATTGGGTCTTTTGTAGATTTTTCTAATTTTTCTAAATTCCCCAAACCAATACTTCTCTTATAACCTCTAGCATGACCATTTGAGATAGCTGCTGTGATGTAGTATGTGTCTTTTCTTTTACTTCTAACAATAATTCACTTTTCTTTTTTCATACTCCTAATTATACCATAATTACAATGTAATTATGTGGAAAAAATAATTTTTTTACTATACGTAGTATAGTAAGTGTGGAAAAGTGCTAAAAAATTGGTCAAAACTTGGAAACACAGGAAAAATTATTTGTTTAATGAAAAAATTTCATAATATAAGGATAAAAAAAGCTATAGGTAAATACCTATAGCTAATTAAAAGATTTTGTTCTCATTTGCGTCTAAGATATCAAAATCAAATTTAGTATAAACTAAATAATAAGTTGATTCAGCAGAATAATCTTTAATATTGGTTTTGATAAATTTTAATAACGAAAGATTATCGCCAATAAATAAATATCCTTTTTGAATCTTTTTTAAAGAATTAGGAGTTAAACGTAAATATACATTATCAAATAAAAGAAAATCATGATTATTGTTAAATAAATTATTTTCATTAAAATTAATTCTTATATTTGAGTTATATATTTTATTAATTTCGTTAAATCTTAAGAATTTAGGGTCTTGATTTAAACTAATTCAAACTAGTTTATTGTAATTATTTGAATCAATAAGTAGTTGTTCAAAACTCTTATAGGGTTTTGAAACTCATTTGTATCTAGAAGTGGTTAAAATGGATGGAACATTTCAATAACTCCCATTAACATAATTAACTCTTAAAATTTCAAAATCACGACTAAATAATTTCATCTTCTAATTCCTTAATTTTAATTGCAACACCATCTTGGTCATTAGTTAAAGTTATATCTTTAGCTACTTGTTTTAATGATTCTTCAGCATTTCCCATTGCTATAGGATAACCTACAGCTTTAAGCATTTCTATATCATTATCTGCATCACCAAAAGCTACAGCATCATTAAGATTAATATTATAAATTTGAGCTAATTTGATTAACGTATTTCCTTTATTAGTTCCTTTTGGCATAATG